>JBAYAJ010000142.1:0-6655 GCA_041669845.1 Treponema sp. | reverse complement strand
TCTGATTGACGAATGCCATCGTTCACAGTTCGGCGACATGCATACACGAATTAAAAAGTATTTTGCAAAGGCTCAGTATTTCGGCTTTACCGGCACACCGATTTTGACGGAAAACGCACACAAAGAAGGAGAACGCGAATTCATTACCGAATCACTGTTCGGGAGGCAGCTGCACCGGTACATGATAAAAGAAGCGATTGCCGACGGCAACGTTCTGGGATTCAAAATCGAATATATCTCCACGTTCTACGGTTCGTACGACGAAAACGATCCGACAAAGGCCGACGGTATCGACACAGACGAAGTATATGAAAATCCGCAGCGTATTGAACTCATATGCAAAGATATCGCGGTGCATTTTAACGACAAAACAAACAACCGTGAATACAACACAATTCTTGCCGTACAGAGTATTCCGCGAGGTGATGAAACTGATCTTTACGCTTAAGACGTTCGACGAGTTCAGCTTTACTGAAGACGAACTTGGGATAGACGAGCAGACGTTCAACAATTATAAGAGCATCTACAGTTCGATTCACGATCAGGTCGTAAAATACCGGGAAGCGCAGAAAGAGTCGATTCTTTCGGACATCAACTTTGAAATAGAACTGCTCGAAACCGATATCGTGAACGTCGATTACATCCTTCATCTCATGACGGCGATCAACTTTACGAATAAGAAGCAGAAGGAACAGGATATTAAAAAACTGTTCGATAATCGACAATTCCGGGAACAGAGAGCTGCGGAAGAAAGTGGACCTCATAAAAGAATTTCTTGAAAAAGTAGTGAGCGGACTGAGCAGCGCGCAGGGCATTGAAAAAAAGTTCGCCGCCTTTGAAGTACAGCAGCGCATTCATGAAATGCAGACGTATTCGATTGACCATCACTACGACCGGCAGAAGCTGGAACTGTTGTGCAACCAGTATGAGTTCTCCGGCGTGCTGCGTAAAGATGAAATCCGCAAGGGCATTACGGACTCATCGCTCGGCCTTGTCGTTAAGGAATCGCTCGTGAAAGATGTACAGAATTTCGTGTACCATATATGCGATAAATACTCGTACTGGAAAGCCTTGTGAAAAAAGTTTTTTGCAGTATCCGATAATTCCCAGTATACTGTAATTATAAGGAGGAAGCGCCTGGTATGGAAATCGCAAAATATCTCAAAACAATGCATTCCTTTTTTCGTGAAAGCACTGTTGCTTCAGTTCCTTTCTACGATAAGAAGAATCAGGAATACATCATGAAGTCGGTCTGCGAACTTCGGGAAGGTAAAGGAACCGCCCACGAACTTATAGAAGATTTCGATGAGAGAGCTGATTTGGTCCTGCAGCGGACATTACAGTGACAAATAACTATGATATAAGGCATTACAATGAAAAAAGACGATGACGTGCAGCATGAAAAAACACAGAAAGACGAGCTGCAGAAAAAACTCTGGGAGATGGCAAACACGCTCCGCAACAATATGGACGGTGCGGACTTAAAGTACTATGTACTGGGCCTGCTTTTTTAACGGCAGCTGAGCGAGCATATGGAATCGAAGGCAGCCGAGCTCCTTAAAGGCGACAAGCTTTCGTTTGAAGAAGCGTTTAAAGACAAGCAGATGAGTCAGTGTGTTTAGTCAGGTGCTTACCGATGCCGTGCTTGAGTCGAACGGTTACTTCATCGAACCACAGTATCTGTTCAAGGTGTGCATTGATCAGATTGAGAAAAACGAGTTTTCCGTCGAATACCTGCAGAAGTCGTTGAACAGTATTTCAGCTTCGTCGGAAGGGCAACCGTCACAGAGCGCGTTCGAAAATCTGTTTGCTGATATGGACCTGACATCGGCAAAGCTCGGTGCGAACGTGAAGGACCGCTCAGAGCTTATCGGCCGCCTTAGGCAGTCGATCGACGCGATCGATTTTCACCTGAGCGACAGTAAAATAGACGTGCTCGGCGACACGTACGAATATCTTATCGGCATGTACGCGGCAAGCGCCGGAAAGAAGGCGGGTGAGTTTTATACCCCTCAAAACGTGTCGAAACTGCTTGCACTGCTTGCAACGTCCGGATTAACAAAAGTAAAGTCCGTTTCCGACTGCACGTGCGGTTCCGGCTCTCTTCTGATTCAGGTGGGAAACTATGTGAAAGTCGGCCATTATTACGGGAACGAAGTAAACCCGACGACATACAATCTGGCCCGCATGAACATGATCCTGCACAACATTCCGTACCAGTATTTTGACATCCGCCGTGTAGACACCGTCAGGGACGGCGGAAAGGGAGAGTATGAGGGAGAGCGGTTCACTGTACAGGTTGCAAATCCCCCGTATTCGCAGAAGTGGTCCGCCGCTTCACACTATCTTGAAGACGACCGCTTTTCGCCGTACGGGGCGCTCGCCCCAAAAAGCTACGAAGACCTTGCGTTTCTGGAACACATGATTTATCACATGGACAAAAAAGATTCGCGAATTGCAGTCCTCATGCCGCACGGCGTTCTGTTCCGCGGCGGTGCAGAAGAAAAAATACGTACGCATATTATAGAAAAGCTTAATTATCTCGATGCCGTCATCGGGCTCCCTCCGGGCTGCTTCTACGGCACGACAATACCGGTCTGCCTTCTCGTGCTCAAAAACGAACGGAGCGTGAACAGCGGCAACGTGCTTTTTATGGACGCATCGAAAGAAGTTGAAAGCGGCAAGGCGCAGAACTATCTGTCCGATACGAACGTAGACAGAATCGTCACCGCCTATACCGACCGAAAAGACGTACAGAAGTTCTGCCATGTCGCTTCACTGAAGGAGATTCAGGACAACAACTACAACCTGAACATTACACGCTACGTGGATACGTTCGAGGAAGAACCTCCTGTCGACCTTGCCGCAGTGGAAAAAGACCTCAACGCCGCATACAAAGAACGCGACGGGCTTATGAAGAAGTACGCAGCGTACGCGAAGGAGCTGGGACTGTAATGGGAAAGCGCGTACCAAAGCTGCGGTTCCCGGAGTTCAGCGGGGAATGGAAAGAAAAGAAGCTGGGAGAAGTGTGTGCCATTAATCCTCAAAACCCTCCTTTACCGGATCAATTTGAATATATTGATTTAGGAAGCGTAAAAAATGGTAATCTTTTTGGTTCACTGATTATTAATAAAGATAATGCGCCGAGTAGAGCACAAAGACTTTTGAAAACAGGCGATGTTCTTTTTCAAACAGTTCGACCATATCAACGTAACAATTACTATTATAAACAAAAGAAGATTCTCCCAAGCGTAGCTTCAACAGGATATGTGCAGATTCGTTCTACAAATAATAAATCCTTATTTCTTTATTATACTTTGTATACTGATGGATTTGTTAGAGATGTATTGGATTGTTGTACCGGTACAAGTTTCCCTGCTATCAACTCTGATTCATTAGGAAATATACAAATAAGATATCCTTCTATTCCTGAGCAACAGAGAATTGCTGATTTTTTTTCAACAGTAGATGGTATTATTGCTTCCGAGCAACGTATTCTTGATGATTTGCAGCTGAAAAAGAAAGGGCTGATGCAGGAGCTATTCAGCAGAGAACTGAGGTTTAAGGACAAGGACGGGAAAGAGTTCCCGGAATGGGAAGAGAAAAGGCTGGGAGAAATTACAAATATAACTTCATGCAAAAGAGTACATCAGGAAGAATGGACAAAAGAAGGAATTCCGTTCTATCGAGCACGTGAAATCGTTGCTTTGCATAGACACGAAAAGATTTCTCCGCTTTATATATCTGAAGACCTTTATGATAAGAATAGCAAACTTAGCGGTAAAATTAAAAAAGGTGATTTATTAGTAACAGGTGTTGGAACGATTGGTATTCAATATCTTGTAAAAGAAAAAGATCGATTTTATTTTAAAGATGGAAATATTATTTGGATTCAAAATACCGGTGGAATATTAATAGGTGAGTTTCTTTATTATTTGTTTGACAGCAAGTATATACAAAGTCAAATAAAGAGAATGGCAGGAGTTGGTACTGTTGGAACGTATACAATAGAAAACGCCAACACTACCAATGTTTATATTCCAGCGATTGAAGAGCAGCAGAAAATCGCTACTTGCCTTTTTTTACTTGATGGCGGTATTGTGGAACAACAAAAGATTGTTGCCGGCTGGAAGCTGCGGAAGAAAGGATTACTGCAGCAGATGTTTGTATAAGAATCGGATTTTCGTAGCTGGTTTGCGTTTTACATAGAAATGTAGAATATTGCGACTATAAAAGATCGTTTCTTTATAGCTAGTCAAAACGGATTTGTAAAACAGGAGTTATATGAAAATATCAGAAATTGCATCATGGTATCATGATATAAAAAATCATAATTTAACGTATGACTCGTTTATTTGTACGTACGAAAAGGTAAATTTAGATATTCTGCTTGATATTAACACGGTACCATTTCAATTGACGATTATTAGTCACGAAACAGGAGAAGTACTGACCCTTTCTGTTGAATGTGGATACGAAGTTCAAGCATATTTATCTTCGGCTGATTTAAACACATTGCGGAGTATATTAAAAGTACCCAACGGAAATAAATATCCTTTTAGTCCAACTGCTTTTTTTCGATTCTTAACAGAACATTTTCCGAATCATATTATGGAAAGCAAGGTTAGTTATCAGGTGTTGTCTAAACTTTATCATTTTGAGGAAAAGAATAGACCTTATTATTGGCATCTTATTTGTTGGGAAAAGTATCCGGAATCAGGAAAACATGCTACTTTGAAAAATAAAGAAAAAACAAGAATTAGGTATCCGGCAATTTATGCGAAAATTAAAGATAAGGATATTTCAGTTGCATATCGGGCTGATAAGCGTTTTGAGAGGGATATTGAGAATGATTTGCAGGATTAACTGTTCTAGAAACGAATTAATATATTGTTATGTAATAAGTCGGAAGGTGTGTATGACTTTGCAACAGCTTTTTCCTTCAGTTTGAGGATGGCTGTTGCCGGCATTCCGTTTGTTTCGGTAAAATAATCACGGTATGTTTTGAGTACCGTATCGAACTGCCTGACAACGGACTGCTGTATATCAGGTGTGTAGTCACCGAAAAAGACCGGCCCGCTCCCGCCTCCGTGATTTCGTTTAAGATCGTCCTTACGTTGAAGAATGATTTTGATTGGTAGATTTTTCTCCATGTTCTGGTACTCCTTTTTCTTCATTAAGTAAAGGTGTAATCATTGATTTCGATGATATACCTGTTATTTCCGTGATAACATCATACGTAAACGGTTTTCCTAAATCATGCAGGAAACGAATGCAGTTTTTTAATGATTCTTTATTATGTGAAACGTCATTTTCTGTAAATCCTTTATACAGGAACAACTCAAAAAAGATATCTCTGTACGTACATTCTTTTCCGGCAATCACACTGTCACGTATTGTTTTTTTTACAATTTCTTCGACAGTAGCTCCGCTTAAACCGGCAAATGCAATTGCCAGCAAATCTTTCTGGCTGCTTTCTATTGGCAATTTATCACTGATAAAAATGTCCAGCAGACTCCGGATGGCTTTTGTATCAGGTAATTCCACTTTTAGTTTGTAATCGAATCGTCGCCACACGGCTGTATCAAGCAATTGGTCATGGTTTGTTGCTGCAATAAGAAGGCTGTCACTGCTCATTGTATCTATATTTTGAAGAAGACTGTTTACGACTCGTTTTAATTCACCAAGTTCATTTGAATCGTCCCGTGCCT
This sequence comes from Treponema sp., assembly GCA_041669845.1. Classification (GTDB taxonomy): domain Bacteria; phylum Spirochaetota; class Spirochaetia; order Treponematales; family Treponemataceae; genus Treponema_D. The sequence goes on along the minus strand of JBAYAJ010000142.1, from coordinate 944 downwards.
TTGCCAGTGCATCGAATTCATCGAGAAATAAAACGCAGGGCATACGCTGGATATATTCAAACAGGTAACGGATATTTTTAGCAGTTGTGCCAAGATATGAAGAAATCATGCTGTCAAGACGGGCAATAACAAGCGGCAGATTAAGTTCTTTTGCTATGTAGTAAGCGCATTTTGTTTTACCGCATCCGGGAGGACCATACAGGATCAGTGTGTTTGATATACCCAGCCCAAGAGTATTCAGCTTATCCGCATTTTTATAGTTTAGAATAAAAGAATTCAACTTAGTTTTATTTCGTTCGGAAAGCACAACAAAGGAATCATTCTGGCCGGGTAAAATGACGTCAGCAAGAGGAGTCCTTGATTCCGTATCTACCGGGACCGTTTTTCCCGTTATATTCATTGGAGATAGTGTTTTCGACACTTCCCCAAGAAGCAGTTTATTGAATTTTTCAGCTGTACGATTTTCCCCGTCGGCTCTTAGCTTCTCGATAAGGAGTTTTGTATAATTTTCCAGCTTTTCCTTATCATTTTTAAGAGCTCCTTCTACTATTTTGCCGATTTCTATTGAATAATTCATTTTGCCACCTGTATGTAATATATCAGAACAAAATAAGATTATAAAGAACATATATGGGTATTTATAGAACAAAATGTAGAAATAAAGAATATTACTGTTGTTGGTCATGGGTATCTCACTTTATGCAGGAATGTAAATACAGATTTCTGTACAAAGGTGCGGCGCCCGTTTCCATCCGGGCTCCGTTTTTTATGTTATGAATACACGGGTGCAGGTCCTTTTATAACTTCCTTCATAAGGTCTGCCGCCTTTTTACCTGAGCGTATCATGCCGCCGAATACCGGTCCCATACGGTAGGCTCCGTATACGGCGTTTGCTGCCATGCCGCTTACGAACAGCCGCGGATAGACTTCGCCTGTATGTCTGA
>JBAYAJ010000141.1:0-6669 GCA_041669845.1 Treponema sp. | reverse complement strand
GAAAGTACTGCTGCTGCCGGCAGTTGTATATGTTCTTTTCTTTGCACTGTCGGGTGGAAAATTCGGCAGCGGCAAAACAATGCTCATGATATTACAGCAGAGTCTGGTCCCTGCACTTGTTTCACTTGCCATGTGCCCGAACATGATATGCGGGCGGATGGATTTAAGTGCGGGGAGCATCGTCATGCTTTCTGCCATGGTGGGAGCACGTCTTGTTAATACATTTACTATAGGAATCCCTGCATATGCAGCGGTTTGCGTCGGCCTGGGGCTTGTCCTGGGCATAGTGTCAGGCGCAATGTATCTTGCAATGCGTGTTCCTGCCATTGTGACGGCTCTGGGGCTCTGTATGATTTTTGAGATGTTCTCAAACTTATGCAGTATGTCGTGGTGCACATCGATAACAGGTGTCTGCACCATACCTGGCCGTATGCCCTGGAATTTTATTATTTTTGCATTTCTGTTTATTGCATTTTATATTATTTTCAACCATACGCCGTTCGGCTATCATGTACGTGCAGCAGGCGGAAATCAGCTTATCGCCCGTAATTCAGGAATCAATGTAAAACGCAATGCCTTTTTCTGCTACGTTATTTCCGGTGTCTATCTTGGAGCAGCAGCACTGCTGAAACTTTCAACGCAGGGATCTATCGATACCGCAATGTATATGTCAAGTACGAACATTATTTTTAACTGCATGCTCAGCATTTATATCGGCTTTGCAATTGAAAAGTACTGCAATATTGTGGTAGGCATAACAATCGGCAACATTATTATGAATATGATGGCATCCGGACTCTTAAGCATCGGACTTCCGGCATCTCTGCAGGATGTTGCTTCCGGAGCTGTACTGCTGTGCATTATGCTGTATACATATAACAATCAGCGTGTTATCGATCATTTTTCAAGAATCCGTCTGCGGAATTCGCTGATTCATGGTGTATAATAAAGACTGTCGGAAATTAGTTTTTGCAGGAGACAACAGTGATAACAGTTCTTCTCGTAGATGATGAAAAACTTGCACTGGATTATCTTACTAACCTCATTAACTGGGAAAAATACGGTTTTACTATTATAGGAACAGCAGGAGACGGTGAACAGGCATTCCATCTGTACATGCATCTGCATCCCGATGTCATCATTACGGATGTGAAAATGCCTGATATGTCCGGAATTGATCTTGCCATGTCTGTACGCCAGACTGGTTCCGGCACGCGGATTATTTTTCTTTCTGGATATACGGAATTTTCATTTGCAAAACAGGCTGTCCGTCTGGGAGTTGACGATTATCTGCTGAAAAGCGACCTGAATGAAACAGTCGTCATCAAAAAACTGCTGGAAATTAAGGAACTCATTCAGAAAGACAGACAGAACCGTCAGTACACGCTTGAAAAGATGATGCAGGATATTTTTCTCGGTACGCACACGGAAGATTACTACCAGAAGTGGATAGGACGGGAAACGTATCTTGAACTTCTGCGTCCCTATCTGTTTATTGTGTTTCAGCAGCGCGGCTTTATGCCCGTCCTTAGAAAATATTTTAAAAAACTGCCGGAAAATCAGGATATGGTTGAGGCTGCGGGAATCCGGAATGCAGTCAGAAATGTATACAGAGAGGATCCTGTTCCCGATGTTGTCTGTATAAAAACAGGAATGCTGATGCTCCCTGTCCCTCATGAAAATACGATAGACGGTGATACTGAATTTTCTATACAGAAAGCAGCAGAACGCCTGTCAGAAGTTCTGACTGCAGGCGGAACAGATGATTACATTACAGCATATTGTACAAAAAGCATGACAGTCAGCGAATTCGGCAGATTTGTCGGTACGAGACGCCGCCGTCTTGACTCCAGATTTCTTAAATCCGGTCCGTGTGTTATTTGTCTTGATACAGAGATTCCTGTCTCTTCTTCGGAACCTTCTGAACAAGCGGACCGTACGGTAGTTAATGAGGTATTTTCAGCGTGCCGTACAGCGGAAGTTGAGAATCTCTTCAGTACCATCAACCTTGCATTCTCCGCCGGAGAACCTGACCGGTTCGTCCGCCTGGTGGAAATGACACTTGAATCTCTGTCCCGTTTCAGCGGTAAAATTAAAGGTGAGCGGAGCTCAAGTGTTTTTATACTCGAATCGGAAATAGAAGGGCTTGATCTGAGAAATCCGGACGATGTTGTTTCTTTCCTGAGGGAAAAGACAGAAAGATTTGCGGCTATACTTCATGAAAAAGACGGTTGTACGTATTCGCAGAAAATAGAAAACATGGTTCGTTTTATCCAGAGTAATTTTTCCGATCCGTCTGTTTCTCTCACGGAAATCAGTGCAGCGGGGAACGTAAGTCCTGCATGGGCCGCTGTAAAATTTAAAGATGAAGTAGGTGCGGGTGTTAATGATTATCTGAACGAATATCGTATAGGAAAGGCGTGCGAATTGTTTAAAAGCGGTGAGTATATGATTTATGAAGTCGCCGATCGTACAGGTTTTACTTCAAGCCAGTATTTCAGCAAAGTATTCAGAAAGTATACCGGTGTCACTCCCAATCAGTACCGGCTTGATACACGGAAAAAGAAGAGGGTGTAATGAAGATATTCCGCCGTGTCATACTCTTCGAACTCGTTGTTGCTGTTTTCCTGACGGCTGTAATATTTTCCATTCTGATCCGTTTTGTGTACCTTTCCGGATTAAAAAACTCAGTTACCGAATCGCTTGCCATGAATGAGCAGCTGACAGCCCGGGTCGATACATATTTTAAAGATCTTGAGAAATTCAGTGCAAGTATAGAAAATGATTACGAACTTAAATCGCTGTTGAACCGGGATATCAGGTTTCATTCGGCAAAAAACGAAGCATATATTAAAAATTATCTTTCAAATCTTGGACGGTATAACAGCATGGATCCGTATCAGGTATTCGGACTCATTTTTATTCTTGAGGGTGGAAATTCCTATACAACAATCGGACTGAATCATTTTCTGATTGATGATATTATGTCGGAAATTCTGCCGCTGTATTACCGCAACGGATGCATTCCGCTTTTCAGTATTCCGCTCGTGTACAAGAATGTTGTTGTGCGGCAGGACATTTTTAACGATGCGCCTTCATACGTATACTGTTATGCCGCTCCGTATCAGAATGGTAACGTAAAAGGCGACATGATTATTATTTCAAGTTATGATAATATTTCGGCTATTTTTTCAAACTATGTAAAAGAAAAGACTGATTTTGTACTTCTTGACAGATACAATGAAGCTGTATATCCGGGGAAAAAATCACTGTCGCTTGATTATACCGAAATCTGCAAAGCGATAAATCCCGGCAGCATGTATATGCAGTCAAGTGTTCAGACAGGAAGCAGTTTTTTTACAATCAGATACAGCAGGTACGGAGACTGGAAACTTGTCGTTGAAGAACACAAAGCCGATATACTTCGCCGTAACAGAGGAATGCTTATTACTTATTTTTCACTGCTGTTTATTTTTATGATGGCTTTTTTCGGCATACTTATACCGCTGCTGAACGGAATTTTTACCCCGCTTAATCACCTTTCGGAGCAGATGAAAAAGGTGTCAGAAGGTAATCTTGACGTTACGATTGAAGTAAAAACAAAAGACGAGATAGGAGAGCTTGGATCTGTTTTTAATTACATGCTTGCAGAGTTAAAATCGAATATCGCAATACTGATGGAAAAAAATAAAAAGGAAAGTGAACTTAAATACAACTTCATGCTGTCCCGGATTGATCCCCATTTTATTTACAACACGATGAATACTATCACATACCTTGCAAAAAAAGGCAGATCGGGAGATGTCGTACGGGTCAACGACGCTATAATAGAAATTCTGAAAGACCGGCTGCGGATAAATGTATATGATTCGTTCGATACTGTTGCCCATGAAATTAATACGACAAAGCAGTATATTGTCATTCAGCAGTACCGTTATGAAGATGTATTTAAAGTTGCCTGGAATGTCCGACCCGATGTACTCGACTATGAAATTCCGAAATCGATTATACAGCCTCTTGTTGAAAATGCACTCAATCACGGTATTCTGGAAAATAAAGACGACGAGGGAGAACTGCTGGGAGGTCTTATTTCTATATCGGTACTCAGAACACAACGTAAACTGTGCATAGAAGTCAAAGATAACGGCAGAGGAATGTCCGATACGGAATATTACGATGTGCTGAATTCTGTACAAGCAGTGAGGGGAAAAAGAATCGGACTGAAGAATATCAGGGAACGGCTTCAATACATATACGGCAGTGATTACGATTTTGCCATTATAACACGGGAGGGTTCAGGAACCCGGGTGTTCCTTACCGTACCCATGAAAGAAACCGAGAATCTGACAGCACTGCATTCTGTCAGACTGTGATTTTCTCCGTACAATCCATTCTGTCTGCCGGTTGTATTACACGGCCTGTAATACCTTTTATTTTGAACAGGATGCAAGCCATTCCATAATAGTCATGCCGTTATCAATACACTGATTATTGAGTACATACAGCCATGACCAGTGGCCCTGATATTCGTACGGAGTACCATCATTCTTTGTATATCTGCCGGACGTATCAAGTACTTCTTTAAAATATGATTCATGAATATCTTTCCCTCCTGCTTTTCTGATACGGCTGACAGTCGGCAGAATATGTTCTTCAGGATTTACGACTTTGTCTTTTGCAGAAGCAGTGAACCACATATGTTCCCCGGCAAGCTGTGTGATTTCTGCATCGGAAATAAACGCATCACGATACGCTTCACACACAGGAAATGCTGCTGCAAAAAATCCGGGATTTCTGATTACCAGGTTTACTGTCATGTACCCGCCGTTTGAACAGCCGCCGATATAGATTCTGTTTGTGTCGATATCAGGATGTTCTGTAATAAATTTACGGATAAGAGATTCAACCGCTTCGCTGTACATAGATGCCGGTCTTTCACGTGTAAGGTCATACGGTGTTCCGCCCTGCGTCATCCATACAAGAGGAGACTGCGGAGTAAGAACGTATGCACCTCCGAATATCTTCTGAATTGAATCTCCTGCCAGTGCTGTTATTTTATTTCCCACCAGCATAACGGACGGATCATGCCCTCCTTCTCCTGCACCGTGCAGCCAGATAATAAGCGGCCGTTTCCCATCTGCTGCGGGTTTATACCATGCGTATGACAGCGTAACGTTGCCTGTTCTTGATGTTCCTGAATAAAAGTTTTCTGCGGCCGGGCAGATACGTCCCGCAGATTTTACAGCATTTTTCCGGAGAAGAGAAGATTTGATTTTGAAATCATATGGTTTTTTCCAGTCATTGAATCCGGTCTTAACATCATAGAAAAACGGACTGCTCAGCGAGTCTGCCGGTCCGACAGGAAGTTCCAGAGCTATATACATTCCCGGTTTGTCTGTTCTCCTGCCTGAAGCATCCGATGTATATGCATCAAGTATTTTACGTTCTGCATCAACCGTCAGAGCAGACATTTTTGTCCAGTCGAAATCCCGTGCATGGACGGATACAGAAAATAAATCTTTTTTTACTGTATCGGGTGCAACTGTTTTTCCTGCATTTACAACAAGTTTTTCTGTCGCCGGTCCCCAGTCTTCCGCGCTGATGACAGTAGTATATTCACCTTCTGCCGGTATAACAATTTTTTTAAAAACAGCTGTATTCTGTGGTGAAGCAATACAACTGAATATTACGCATGCCGTTCCGGCAGCCGCTGCAATGTATTTTTTTCCAGTTATGTTCATAGTCAGTATGATAGACCTGAAACAGATGTTTGTCAAAATAACCTCAGGATTATAACCTGCGGTTATACAGCACAAAATATGTCCGTCCTCTCATCAGTGCGGTGCTGGTACAGCTGTTTATAAAAACTATGAGCGGTAAATAAAATTCGTTTACTTAGAACAGGATGCAAGCCATTCCATGATAGTCATACCATTATCAGCACACTGATTATTGAGTACATACAGCCATGACCAGTGACCCTGATATTCGTAGGGAGTTCCGTCATTTTTTTTATATCTGCCGGTCGTATCAATCACTTTTTCAAAATACGACTCATGAATATCCTTCCCGCCTGCTTTTCTGATGCGGCTCACGGTCGGGAGAATATGCTCTTCAGGATTTACGACTTCGTCCTTTGCTGAAGCAGTGAACCACATATGTTCATCTGCAAGCTGCGCAATTTCTGCATCGGAAATAAATGCATCAGGATATGATTCACAGACAGGGAATGCTGCTGCAAAAAATCCGGGATTTCTGATTACGAGATTTACTGTCATATAGCCGCCGTTTGAACAGCCTCCTATACAGATTCTGTTTGTGTCAACGGAAGGATGTTCCGCAATAAATTTACGTATAAGCGCTTCGACTGCTTTGCTGTACATGGATGCCGGTCTTTCACGTGTAAGATCATACGGCGTTCCACCCTGTGTCATCCATACAAGCGGAGACTGGGGAGCAAGAATGTACGCACCTCCGAATATTTTCTGGATATTGTAATCTGCAAGCGCCGTTATTTTGTTCCCGAGCAGCATGACGGACGGATCGTGTCCGCCTTCACCTGCACCGTGCAGCCAGATAATCAACGGATGTTTTCCTCTTTTTAAAGGTTTGTACCATGCGTATGACAGTGTAATTGAACCTGTTATCGATGTTCCCGCAAAGAAATTT
>JBAYAJ010000140.1:0-6714 GCA_041669845.1 Treponema sp. | reverse complement strand
TTGCAAAAGCGAAGTTCGTACAAATATAGTGGTATAGGGAGGTTTTTCTATGTCAGAAATGGCAGAAGCAATCCGTCAGTTAATACAGGAAAAAGGGTATTCTGAGGATTCTGTAAAAACAATAATCGAAAACGCGTTAAAAGCTGCGTATAAACGGACATACGGCACAGCAGACAATGCTATTGTGAAATTTAATGAAAATATGTCTGATGTGTCTGTTTATTCGCGAAAAACTGTTGTTGACGGAGTCTATGATCCGGTTACGGAAATTGAACTTGATGATGCAAAAAAACTCAGCAGTGAATGCGAAGTAGGCGACGAAATTGATATTCTTGAGGATCCGAAGAAATTCGACCGGTCTGCCGTTACGACAGGCAAACAGACTGCTCATCAGGAACTGAACGAGAGTTATAAGGATACGTTATACAACGAATACAAGAACAAGATAGGTGAAATGGTTGTCTGTTACTGTCAGTATGAGCGTAACGGCGACTTTTATGTTGATCTTGGTAATGCAGGAAAACTTGAAGGACTTCTGCCGGTAAAGTATCAGTCACCGCGTGAAAAATATGAGAAAGATGATCGTATAAAAGCGTTGATAGTCGGATTAAAACGTACGTCAACCGGTCTGCAGGTGATACTTTCCCGCAGTGATCCAGAGCTTGTCCGTTCCATTATCGAAATGGAAGTTCCGGAAATTGCAGACGGTACAATAGAAATTAATAAAATCGTCCGCGATGCCGGTCATCGTACAAAGATCGCGGTTTCTTCAACACGTGAAGATGTTGATCCGGTCGGTGCCTGCGTCGGTCTTAAGGGTGTACGCATACAGAATGTTATCCGCGAACTTTTAGGCGAAAAAATAGATATTCTGAAGTACGATCCTGATCCGACGGTATTTATAAAAAATGCGCTTTCTCCGGCGCAGGTGCAGCGTGTCGTTATCCTTGATCAGGCAAAACGACAGGCTCTTGCTGTTGTAGAAGAGAGTCAGTTTTCACTTGCGATCGGTAAGCAGGGGCAGAATGTGCGTCTTGCAAATAAATTGTGCGACTGGAGTATCGATGTGAAAACTGAAGAACAGGCTGCAGAGATGGATTTCTCGGAAACTGTTACTATGCAGACTGCCCAGAACCTGTTCAGCGATGCTGCTGTTGAATCTGGATATAACGAAATCAGTACTGTTGCAGAACTTCCCGGAGTTGATGCGCGTGTTGCAGAACTGTTGAAAACAGCGGGTATAGAGGATATTGAACAATTTATTGAAGCTCATGAGAATGGAACCCTTCAAAAAATAGAGGGAATGACCCAGGAAGAAATAGATGCGGTCAGCGCTATCATCAAAGATAATGTAGAATTTGTTGAAGAAAGCGATCCTTCTGAAAAGGAATCGGAAAAAGAGATGTCTTCATCTGTTGAACAGAATGAAGCAGAGGTATATCACTGCCCTGAATGCGGTGCAGTAATTACACTCGACATGACACATTGTCCGAAGTGCGGTGTTGAGTTCGAATTTAAAGAGGACGAGGAATAAAACAGTATATGGCGGATGAATCAGAGAAAAAACCCGAATTTGTAGTTCATCACAAGAAGCAGTCAGCTCCCGAAAAGGGAAATACCGCTGCATCACCGGAAAAAAAGCGTGTCATCATTGTAAAACGTGTTCCAAAACCGAGTACTGATACTGAAAAAAATGAATCAGCCCGTCCGGTTGTGCCGGATACGGTGAAAACGCCTGTTTATGCTGAAGATTCATCCGCTGGTGTTCAGAAAAAGACTGATAGTATAACTCCTGCAGTTGAAAAAAAGAACGTAAGTACTTCCGAAACCAGTGTTACTGCACCGGTTCCGATACAGACACGCTCAGAACATCAGGGGCAGCCTTCTGCTGTTTCGTCAGCAAAAGAAAATAAATCTGCATCTGATTCTTATCCGGTGCGTTCGCCTGATACACGCAGAAGATCATTTGATTTCAACGCAACCCGTCCTAATGTAAAAGCGGGAAATCTTTCAGATCACAACCGCGGCGGATACCATGGAACATATTCCGGACAGAATGGACAGCGTAGTCCCGGCGGGTACGGTCAGAACAGACCATACCGGGACAGTACCGGTTTTACAGGTGCACAGGCACGCGCCGGATATCAGAACAGAGAACGCGAACAAAACCAGAATCCGGTGCAGAGTGGCGGATATCAGGGCAATGGACAGGGTCGTCCAGGCGGATATCAGGGCAATGGACAAGATCGTCCAGGCGGATATCAGGGCCGTACCAGTGGGTATCAGGGCAATGGACAGAGTCGTCCAGGCGGATATCAGGGTAATGGACAGGGGCGTCCAGGCGGATATCAGGGTCGTCCGGGCGGATATCAGGGTCGTCCGGGTGGATATCAGGGTCGTCCAGGCGGATATCAGGGTCGACCAGGCGGGTTTACCGGCGGCAGACCGGGGTTTACCGGCGGCAGACCGGGTGCGGGATTCCGTCCAGGATCAACGGGTCCTGCCCCTGAACAGCTTAAAGCCTCTGTTAAAAAAACTTTTAAGGGCAAGAAGCCTGTTTATAACCGCAGAGAAGAAAAATTCGATGACGAAGATAGATATTTTGCACAGAAGAAAAAAGCAGAGACTCCTGTATGCGTAGTACCGAAGTCTATCGACATTATGGAATCGATTTCTGTTTCGGATCTTGCAAAGAAATTAAATCTAAAGGCATCGGATATTATTGCAAAACTTATGTCGATGGGCATGATGGTTACAATCAATCAGTCTGTCGATTCTGATACAGCGACGCTGCTTGCATCTGAATACGGCTGCGAAGTACATCTGGTAAGTTTGTATGACGAGACTGTTATTGCAAGCGACAAGGATAACGAAGCTACGGTAAGACCACGTCCACCGATTGTAACTGTCATGGGACACGTCGATCATGGAAAAACGAAAACTCTTGATGCAATTCGTAAAACACATGTTGCAGAAGGTGAGTTCGGCGGAATTACACAGCATATAGGCGCTTATTCTGTTTCGACACCGAAGGGTAACATCACTTTTCTTGATACTCCGGGGCATGAAGCGTTCACCATGATGCGCGCACGCGGTGCACAGGTAACGGACATCGTAGTTCTTGTTGTTGCAGCGGACGACGGCGTTATGCCGCAGACTCTTGAGGCTTTACATCATGCAAGGGATGCAAAAGTCCCGATTATTGTTGCAGTTAATAAGATTGATAAACCTGAGGCAAATCCTGATCTTGTGCGTACGCAGCTTTCTGAACAGGGGCTTACACCGGAAGACTGGGGTGGTGATACACAGTATGTGAACATCAGTGCACTTAAAGGCATCGGCATCGACAAACTGCTTGACGCTATTCTGCTCCAGTCGGAAATGCTGGAACTCAAAGCCGACTACTGTTGTCGTGCAGAAGGAAAAATTCTTGAGTCGCAGGTTGATCAGGGGCGGGGCATTGTTTCTTCTGTAATTCTTCAGCGCGGTACTCTTCATCAGGGAGATCCGTTTGTTGCAGGAATTTATTCCGGTCGTGTCCGTGCTATGTTTAATGATCGTGGTCAGCGTATACAGGAAGCGACACCTTCTACTCCGATTGAAGTACTTGGTATGGAAGAAATGCCGAATGCAGGCGATCCGTTCCAGGTAACTGAGAGCGAAAAAGACGCACGGGAAGTTTCCGTAAAACGGCAGGAATTGAAACGCTTTGAGGATGCAAAGGCCGTTAAAAAGGTTACGCTCGAGAATCTGTATCAAACAATCGATGCGAACAACGTAAAAGAATTCAAGGTAATTATAAAGGCTGATCTGCAGGGGTCTGCAGAGGCGTTAAAGACGGCGCTTGAAAAACTTTCAACGAAGGATATACGTCTTGTCGTAATTCATTCGTCTGCCGGTGCCATTAATGAAAGTGATGTAGTTCTTGCGTCTGCGGACAGTAATGCAATTATAATCGGCTTCAATGTACGACCGACACCTAAAGCAAAGGCACTTGCAGATAAAGAACGCGTCGATATACGTAAATATAATATTATTTACAAGGCTGTCGAGGAAGTTCAGGCGGCTATGGAAGGAATGCTCGCTCCTGATACAAAGGAACAGGTTACCGGTACTGTTGAAGTACGCAATACGTTCAAGGTTCCGAAAATCGGTCTTATTGCCGGTTGTTATGTTACGGACGGTACCGTTAAGCGTACCAGCAGCGTAAACCTTATCAGAGACGGAATAGTTAAATTTACTGGAAAAATTACGTCCTTGAAACGGTTTAAGGACGATATAAAAGATGTTTCTACCGGCTATGAGTGTGGTATCGGTCTTGAGAACTGGCAGGATATTCAGGTTGGCGATACGCTGGAAGCGTTTGAATATGTTCAAGTCGCACGAAAACTGGGCGACGAACTGGTAGATGAAAAAGCAGCAAACGAACAGAAAGCGGCGGTTCTTGCAGAAAAAGCAAAAGCTGAAGCGCACGCAGAAGCAGTGAAAGAACAGCAGGAGCTTGAAGCGGAGAAAGCCGCCGGAAAGGCAAAGAAGGCTGCAAATAAGGTTGCGAAAGGAACAAAAAAAGCTTCTGAAGGAGATACTCAGTAATGGGACAATACCGTATCCCGCGTCTGAACGATCAGCTGCGGGATGAAATCTCGCAGCTCATTCTGCGCAGTGAAGTTAAGGATCCTCGTGTTTCCACGTTTCTTACTATAAACAGGGTAGAGGTTTCGAATGATCTCCACTATGCAAAAGTATATGTTTCGAGTTTTCTTGCAGATGCGCAGGTAGAAAAAGGTGTCGACGGACTTAACAATGCCGCCGGCTTTATTCAGACTGCCATTGCAAAAAAGCTCCGGATACATCAGTTCCCGAAACTTTCTTTTTATGTCGATACAGGTATGAAAGAGGGGTTCGAGATGGTACAAAAATTGAATGAACTGGAGAAAGAACAGTCATCCGGAGAATCCTCAAAACCGTCTGATGGTACAGCAGAGTAATACAGCCGGTACCGCGGCCGGTGGAATAGTGCTTTTTGCGAAACGTCCCGGTTCTACGAGTTTTTCATCTCTTTTTACCATAAAGCACGCAATCGGTACTTCAAAGGTCGGTCATACAGGTACGCTTGACAGTTTTGCTTCCGGACTGCTGGTCGTCTGTACTGGTTCCCTTACCCGTCTTGCATCGCGTATAACGGAATTTAATAAATCGTACGACGCGGTGATTGAGTTCGGACGGGAGACAGACACGCTTGAATGGACGGGTAATACGGTGCGGACTGCGTCTTTTCCTGAAAAAGACGCAGTGATTTCTGCTGTTACTGAATTTACAGGGACTCTCATGCAGAAACCTCCTCTTTTTTCTGCACTGCATGTAAACGGAGAGCGTGCGAGCAGTATTGCAAGAAGTGGCCGGATGGTTGATATTCCGTCCCGGCCTGTTACTGTATTCAGTGCAGATATTGAAGAATATCTGTTTGCGCCCGGAGGTAAAGTTCAGGCAGTCCGTGTACGATTTCTGGTTTCCAAAGGAACGTATGTCAGAAGTCTTGCCCGCGACATAGGAAATGCCTGCGGAAGTGCTGCGCACCTTGCGGGTCTCCGCCGGCTGAGTGTTGGAAGTTTCAGACTGGAGAATGCGGCTGGAACTGAACTGCTTACACCTTTTACTATTGAAAAAGTTTACGAATCAATTGCCGCCCTGCAGTCGGAAAAAATTGCAGAACAGGAGAAAGAAAAAACTTATATAAAGTATGCTCCTGATGAAACTGAACTTTTACTTCAAGCGGCAGTCCGGCAAAATCTGCGTCCGATGACTGAACCGCTGGCGTCCGAGTGCGGTTTTGGAATAGTATATTTGTGCGAAGAACGTAAGCGGGATTTTTTGAACGGGAAACCATTAAAACCGGATATGTTTATGGGGAAAAATGCAGCCGGAAATAGTAAGCGTCAGATTGCCGTTTTTACTTCAGTCAAAAAAGAATTTCTTGGAATGGCTGCCCTTGACTCAGGGGGTGAATATACATATTTATTCGTTGTTTATGCAGGGAATGCCTGAATTTGTGCTTTTTCTGCATAAAAGTATTTACAATTGTATTAATTTAAATTAATATGCATAGTATACAACGAAGTCGGCGGGTATAAGACCTGTCGATTTTTTTTTGTCCAGGAGGTTTGAGAAATGAAAAAAACTGCTGTTATTGCCCTTGCTTCAGCCTTTGTTTTAATCATGGCTGGTTGCGGCAGAAAAACAGACAAAAGCGCTGCGGCCGGTGGAAAGACTCTCAACGTTATGATTGAAGTTGAAGTAGAAAGTCTTGATCCGCAGGTTGCAACAGACGGTACCTCTTTTGAGGTTATTGCTGATTTTACCGACGGCCTTAAACAGATGAAAGGTGACGGTTCTGTTACCAATGCACTTTGTTCAGACGAGACTGTTTCTTCCGACGGCCTTACCTATACATTCAAAATCCGTGACGATGCTAAATGGTCGAACGGAGAGCCTGTAACCGCTGATGATTTCGTATTCGGCTGGCAGCGTGCTGCTGATCCGAAAACTGCATCAGAGTACGCATATATGCTCAGCGACATCGGACAGGTCAAAAATGCAGCTGCTGTTGAAGCCGGAAAAATGAGTGTAGATCAGCTCGGTGTAAAAGCTGTTGATGCGAAGACCTTTGAGGTTCAGCTTGAAGTACCTGTATCGTATTTTGATCAGATTCTTTAT
>JBAYAJ010000139.1:0-6719 GCA_041669845.1 Treponema sp. | reverse complement strand
TAAAGCATAAATTGTTTCTGGTATAACGTACACTCAGTACGCGCCCTTGAAGAAAAGATAAGATAAAAAAAGCCTGCTGGATAAACCAGCATATTGACAACCGGCAGTGGTAGATGTGCAACAAGTGAAATAAGCAGTTTTATAGGTCCGCTGCTGTGAATCTGTTCTTTTTCTTCCGCCCAGTGAAGTTGAGTTTCATCAGTCACGCTGTTTTCTCCGTCTGTCAGCGCGGGCAAGGAGAAACGGCAGGCGGACTATCATACCGGCGCACAGGCGGCTGAAAGTCCCTGCTATATGCAGATTATCGCGGACTATCCTGAAATTTGAAATACCACTCTCCGGATATGTCACGTGAACACTGTGGGAAATAATGTGCACACCACTCCACGACATACGGATCAGAATATCAACATCATACCCCATACGTCCGTCAATCCATGAATGATTGATAATTTTAATATACGGTGCAACTGGATAGATTCTGAATCCGCACAATACATCAACAGGCTCACTGCTCACTGCACATATTCTTGCCAGTCTGTTTGAAATTTCTCGTCCATTTTTTCTGGACAGGGGAACAGTCTCATCATATTCGGGATACCCGCATATAATCGCGTCAGGATGCTTCTCCGCTTCGGCAAGAAAAAGAGGAACACGTAATATATCATGCTGTCCGTCGGAATCAATTTGGAAAACATGAGTCAGACCAAGCTCCGAGGCTTTTCGAACACCGTCGTTCACAGCCTTTCCCTTCCCTCCGTTTTTTCGACGCGTAACAAGTACAATCTCTTTATGTGCTGCAGCTACGGCTTCAATTTCAGACCGATTGTCCGCATTATTACCATCATCGACTACTATAACGGGTAATCTGTATGCAAGAAGCTGACTGACAACAGTTTCAAGCGTTGCACCATGATTATACACCGGAATAACAAAACCGGTTTTAATCATACAGTCAGATTCTCCCTGACAGCAGCAGTAAATGTACCTGACGAATATACCTTTTCCGGTTTTTCTGCGTCCCGCAGTGAATAAGAAACGGCACTCTTTGCCCTGTTAAGTTCAAGTCGCAGCTGCACGACCGTATCGGGTCTTATCGGTGCTGAAAATTTTATACGATGTATTCTTGGTACATAGCGCTGAGTTCCAAGGTATTTCTTTGCAAAACGGGTGACGCATTCAAACTGGGCAACAGCCGGAAGGAGCTTAAACTCAGGGAAATGGCCGTCAAAAAAATCGCTTTCTGCCGGAATGCAAAATCGAAGTTCTACAGCGTCTTCTGTCTGTGCCAGTATTTCTTCGTTCTCAATTGCATGAAGATTTTCACTCATTTTTGTTCTCCTTTTTTCTGTACTGCGAACAACGCAATAATTTCTTCTTTATGTTTTTTCCCCTGTATGTCGCACGGAAGAGCATCGACAAAGCGCCATTTTTTGGGAATTACGACATTTTCAAAAAACCGCATCAGATAACCGTGAAAATATTTGTTAAGCACCAGCTTTTCCGCACCTTCAAATTTTTTTCTGCCCGCCGCATTAAGCACAACCACTGCAGCCAGATACTGTCGTATATCTTCCATTGCAACAACTTTGACATCCGCCACAAGACCGCTCTGCAGAAGACGGTTTTCCACTTCGGTCATAGAAATACGCTTTTCTTCAATTTTAACGATCGAATCCGAACGGCCCTTCATAACAAATCGGCCGTCGCTCAGAATATCTACAAGATCCGCGGTCGCAAAACCTTTGGGATCTTTTATATACGGAGATACAATCACAAGGCAGCCGTCGTCACCTTTCCAGATTTTTGCATTATCAAACGGAGTCCACTCTAGACCGTTTTTTGACTGACGGTATGCGATGCCGCTCGTTTCGGTACTGCCGTACACCTCCACAGGCCAGAACCCGAATACTTTATCAGTCTTTTCTGCAACTTCAGGGAGCAGAACACCGCCGCTTGTAAAAATGAAGGGATTTCTCATATCAAGTTTTTCTTCAATTTCAACTGCCCGCTTCAGAAAAGCAGGAACCGCGATAATCATATACGGCTCGTCGGTTAATCTTTCGAATTCCTCCGGAAATTCTATACGTGTCCTCCGGAACGGAACACCACATGCAAACGGAAGTGAAATTCCGAACAAAAATCCGTAAATGTGATGCTGGCTTACCGTCGTTACCAGTTTACGTTTAAAAAACTCATCACCCCATTTCGAAATAATAAACGCATTGTCCTGCTCAAATTCCGTCATACGCTGGGGAACGGCCTTGGGTTTCCCGGTACTTCCCGACGTGTACATCATAATTTTAGTCTCACCGGAGTTTATTACCGGGATATTCCGGATTTCGGATTCGGAAGGCAGTGCAGAATTTTCAATAAAATCCGGAATAAACAGGGAATCAGACACAGACTGGTCGGTAAGAAATTCAATTCCCGGCTTTTTTATTTCTGAAAGAAAATCTCCCGTAATGTTCTGTGTAAGCAGAACCGTTTTTCTGCACTGAAGAAGCGCAACAAAAGTACAAAGAAAATACCAGTAATCTTCGCAATGAAGAATCCATTCCTGCGCCGGACGGGAATTTATAACTGAGCGCATTTTCGCCGTATCCGTAAGAAAATCGTACCACGTTTTATATGCACCTCTTGACCACCGGTCCTCATAACACAGAATATAATCATCAGAACGGGAACCTGCTTTAAATTCAGAAATTGTATATACTTTCGGCATTTTTTTATTCACCTGCTTTCTAATAATAAATTCCACTGTAAACATCAGTCCCATAAGCATATACGAAATTCCTCCGTTGTATACAGACCATACCTCGTCGGAACAGAAAAATACGGTAAAAGCAGCGATACTGCCATTGCAAACAAAAAACAGGCACCATGCTGCAGTAACTCTGCGGCAGTACGATTCAACACGTTTTTCTGCAGGAGAACCTTTTATGGTTTTGTCCTGCATAGTCGCAAACCGGAAAATAATACTTGGCGGCTGGAAAAGCGTACTTCCGAATACAAACAATAAAGTTACGCTGATTACGACTGAATACAACTTCAGAAAGATTGTCTGATTGGTAAAAAAACAGAAAAGACCGGCAGCAAGGAAAAGGGCTGAACTGAACAGAGGTTTCAAGTCAAATGTCTTACGTTCTTCAGTATTTTTTTTCTTTCCAGTTGCACTGAGAAAAAAAGCTGCTGACAGCGCTATAATGCACAATGATAAAATTCTGACGGGTAGTTTTACTATGGCAAGGAAAATAAAAATGATAACAGGATAAACAGCCGCCGTACTATAAAAAAGAACTTTGAAAAATTTTTTCATCGACACAAGAAATGAAGCGGATTCCGGATGAGGAATCCGCCGTCACTTTACTTCTGCTGTGTATACGGATACAAAGCGTCCACAACATCCTGCATTGTTTTCACTGTTTTAAAAATCGCAGGATCTACTTTTCCCGGAATGAAGTCCTTCATCTTCACGATAAGATCGATCGAATCGATAGAATCAAGATCAAGGTCATCAGCGAGTTTAGCTGTCGGGGTAATTTTGTCCTCGTCGATTTCAAATTCCGTTGAAAGAATCGACTTAAGTTTGTCAAAAATTTCTTCCTTTGTCATCTCACTGCTTCTCACTTGCCTTTTCGGCGGTAATATATTGGGCTAACGCATCAACCGATGCAAAATGCTTTTTATTGTCAGCGTTTTCTGATGAAAATTTAATTCCGAATTTCTTTTTCAGTGCTATACCAAGTTCAAGAGCGTCAATCGAATCAAGTCCAAGACCTGTACCGAACAACGGTTCCGAATCAACAATGTCCTCCGGTTTTACATCTTCAAGCTGAAGTGAAGAGACAATCACTTCTTTTATCTGCTGCCTCAAATCATCCATATAATAGTCCCTTATTGTATATTTTATCGATTATAAACAAACAAACTGAAAAAGGCAATACACAAAACTTTTTGGACAGCAGTCAGATTGACTATACCTTCTTTAGTATGATAAAGTTAAATTCCGTTAATACGGGTATTCTATGGACAGTTTTTTTTATAATTCTGACAAATTCAAAACCGACAATATTCGTGCCGTCGACGCTAAATTTGAAGCACAAAAAATTGCGTTTGCTCCTCTCACATTTCAGGCTGTCCGCGCTATGCTTAATCTGAATATTCTGCAAAAAATAGAGGATGCAGGCGATGCAGGCATTACCCGGAGTGAACTCTCTGAAAAAACAGGTATCTCAGAATATGGTATCGGTGTTCTGTGCGAAATGGCACTAGGTATGAATGTTATAAAACTCACGAAGGACAGTACTGCAGCCAACGAGAAATTCATTATTGGAAAAATCGGATGGATGCTGCTTGAGGATGACCTTACAAGAACCAACTTCTTTTTTACAAACGACATCTGCTATATGGGCGCTTATGATCTGGACAAATCCGTACAGACAGAGAAACCTGTCGGTCTAAAATATTTTGGTAAAAAATGGACGACGATCTATGAAGCATTGTCAACGCTTCCCGACAGGGCTAAAAAAAGCTGGTTTGATTTTGACCATTTTTACAGCGACATCGCATTTCCGGAAGCACTGCCGATAGTATTCAGCGAAAAACCTTTACATCTTGTAGATATTGGCGGAAATACGGCAAAATGGGCAATCTCATGCTGCCGTTACGACAAATCGGTAAAAATTACTATCGTTGACCTGCCGGGACAGACGGCAGCGGCAGAAAAAAATGCGGAAGCGGCCGGTTTCGGCAGCAGAATCAGCACATACGCAGGCAACGTACTTGATCCGGCAACTAAACTGCCCGGAAACCCCGATGCGGTATGGATGAGTCAGTTTCTGGACTGTTTTTCGCTTCATCAGATAACAAAAATCCTTAGAAAAGTCTACGATGCGGCTAAAGCTGATACAAACGTATATGTACTCGAACCGTTATGGGACAGACAGTATTTTGAGGCTGGTTCGTATTCTCTCCTGGCAACATCACTCTACTTTACCTGTATGGCAAACGGCAACAGCAAAATGTACCGTTATCAGGAACTGGTTGGTGCAGTAGAAAAAGCAGGGTTTACACTGAAATGCGAACATCACAATCTCGGGTCAAACAGCTACTCGCTGCTCATATTCAGGAAAAATGCTTAACGTGTCAGCGGAAATCTGCGTTTCCCATATCACCGCGTGGGCACCGGGACTTTTTACCCATGCAGACTGGAAACTGTGGGCTGCCGGGAAAAAAAGGATAGAATCATCAAAGGACGTACCTAAACTTGAATATACAACCCCGCTTTTCCGCCGCAGGCTGAGTCAGATAAGCAGGATGACAATTCAGGTTGTACATGACGAACTGGAAGAATCAAACTGCAGCAGGAATATCAAACAGGTGTTTATTTCGTGCCGCGGGGAAATTGTACGGGAATTTTCCATCAGTAAAATGCTTCTCGAAGAAAAATCCGTTCTGCCTGCATCTTTTTCTCTTTCCGTCTTCAATACGCCGATTGCGCTGGCAACTCTGGCGTCCGGGCTGAAAGGCGGCTATACGGTCCTGTTTCCTTCAAAAGGTCAGTTCAGGGATGCATTTTCAGGTGCATGTGCTCCGGTGCTGTCGGAAAAAGAAGAACAGATCATGGTCGTTTATGCGGATGAACTTCCTGCCGCAGAATACCGGAGACTTGGTACGGAAAACTGCATTCCGCTCGCTTTCGCTGCAGTACTTTCCTCAGGATCCGGAACAGGTGTTCATCTGTCCGATATCGGGAAAGTTCCACAGGAACCGGCATTATTTCTGAAACAAATTATTTTAAAGGACACATCATTCTGATGACAGATAACGAAAAATCAAACATCGACGCAGACTCATATCGGTACAATCACAGCGATCTTCCGGAAGTGAAGAACAGGCTGTTTTATATTTACGGCAGTCTGGCAAAACTTTTTCTATACTTATTCTTTGGAACGGGAAGCGTTGTTCTCGCAATCATCGTATTCCCGGTCCTGAAAATATGCGTCCATCCGAAAAAGAACTTTCAGAAAGCGGCACGCAGTATAGTTTCGCACACATTCCGGTTTTTTATGGGCATGATGCGCTTTATGGGCGTGGCGGCATTTAATATTCCAGACCGTAAAGATTTCAGAAACCTCAAGTCAAAAATTATAGTTGCAAACCATCCTTCAATGATCGACGTTGTCTGCCTTATTTCCCTCGTACCTAATGCGGACTGCATTGTGCGCGGCAGTCTTGCAAAGTCTGTCTACGCAGGTGTCATCCGCCAGCTTTATATCGTAAATTCGCTCGGCTATGAAGAAATGATAGATATGTGCCGGAAATCGCTTGCGACAGGAACTAATCTGATCATATTTCCGGAAGGTACACGTACTCCCCGCCACGGTATTAATCAGTATAAAAAAGGTGCTGCACGCATAGCGATCGATACACACTGCGACGTACAGCCGGTATATATAGGCGGAACCGACAAATACGGGCTTGGCAAGCATGATTCATTCTTCTCTTACAGCCGGAAGGGAATGTATCACTACAATATCTTCAAGCTGCCGGAAATCAGGATTGCTTATTATGACCAGCTTGAACCGCAGATTGCAGCAAAGCGGATCACCGATAAAATGCATGAAGTAATCGCGGAAGCTGCAAAATCAATCGACGGACGGAAAGTATAAAATTTTGTTATCCAGTATGCAGTAAAAGTTCAGTCCGGTATACTG
>JBAYAJ010000138.1:0-6720 GCA_041669845.1 Treponema sp. | reverse complement strand
ATTCTTATGCAGAAATGGATCGAAGCAATTCAGAAGGAATCAGCGGACTGATTCTTTATCGAACGCATTTTTCAAGCGGTCGGAAATTTTTTTGAATTGATCCTCAGTGGAAATTTTAAACATCCGGAGAACCTCTGTATCTATTTGATAGAAATCAACTTCTCCCTGCTGGTAATGAGCCATAAGATCCGAAATGTATACGAGAGAAGTAAGCCGTCGGACTTCTTTCGGAGCATTTTCCGGTTCGTGGTGATAGTGGATGACATTCGTTATAACATCCGGAAAGTTCCATCGCTCTGCAATTTTTGCACCTATTGCTCCATGATTTACACCTGAAATGAGCTTTTCGAATATGTCCTGTGATACCCCTTTTCCTTTGCATATCTGCATGATTTTTGCAAGTAAGTCAGGATGTGCTGTTTCGAATATAATCTTGCCCATGTCATGGAGTAAACCGCATATATAGGCATCATCAATGACAGAACGTTCTGAGGTACAGAAATTTCGTGCCATGTTATACGAATAAAATGCAACTCTGTATGCATGAGTCCAGAGTTCTTCTTTACTTCCTGAGACATTGGTAAATGTTGTAACCGATCCTATACTGTACAGCAGATTTTTTATACCACGCAGTCCGACGAGTTTTACGGCATCAGCAATACTTGCGCACGGATTTGCAAGAGCGAAAGCTGCAGAATTGACTAGTTTCAAAAGTTCTCCTGTAAGTGTGACATCATTGCTGATTTGCATGGCAATATCAGACATCTTCGAATCAGGGTCGCTGAGCAGACGACTGAGACGTGTAATATTTTCAGGGAACTGGGGTAAAGAGTCTATTGTTTTGATGAATTCTGCGGAAACGATGTCCATTTCTTTTTGCATTTCATCGCTGAGAGGGAGAATAATACGCGTTATTGTTTCTCCGTTTTCACAGAGAGTCTGGAAATTTTCTTCAGTGAGACCGATTTTTTCGAGCATAAGAATCATAATGACAAGCCCCAGTCCGGCTCCTTCGGTATCGTCTAAAATTTGTGTCAGTGCCTCTTCAATCGATGTATATTGCTGTGCACGTGCGAGTTTGTCATGAATACGTTTGTACTCAAAGACCGTAAGTGCTGAATTATTTCGTACTTCAATTTTAATTTTATTATTGCGCATCTGCAGCATAAGTTTTACATACAATCCTGCATTTTTTTGAAGCTGCATGTAATAATTTATATTATTGAGCATGTCTTCTTTAAAGGTTTTCATGCCGATGTTGTACTCACGCTCATTTGTAATATCAAGGTCTTTCTCTTTAAAATAAACTCGTTTTGTATTGGCTTTTTTTGCATTCGTAATAAGTTCATTAAGACAGTAATTAAGATACTGGATCATCTGCTGCTGATTGAGTTCTGTAAGGAATGCAGTAAGAACGTCGCTCATGTAGATTTCCATTTCATGTGGCAGTGTATATGTGGTGATTGACAGAGGTATTCCTGAACGAATCGCCATTCTTATTTTATCCAAATCGACAGACATTTTTTGTTTAGTCATACTTTTTCCGGCCGTTTATAAACATTTATTTATTACACTTACTTATACGATACTAAATATAACACATCCACATAAGAAAAAAAAGGTGTGTTTTGTGTGTTTAATCGAGCTGGGGATACTCCGTTTTGGAATCTGAACGGGGTATTAAACCATGCCTGTGCGATACTTTTAGAGGAACAACAAGCTCATTTCTCTGTGCCGGGATTCTTGATTGATGATTTTTTTTTTTTCATGTACTATAAAGACATGGCGTATTCTGTTTTAGGTAAAATGCTTATAGTGTTTCTTCTTGTTGTTAACAGCGGCAGGATTTTTTTTCTGAAGTATGAACGTGTAGATACACTTGCCGTTCTTGCTCCTTTCGCAGTGATTGTTGCACTTCTGCAGATACTTGCATGGAATGCCGACTTGTTTTCTGTTCTGCTTCTTGCTGTTTCTCTTCTTGCTTTTTTTACAAATATACATGGGCTTG
Organism: Treponema sp.; assembly: GCA_041669845.1. Lineage (GTDB taxonomy): Bacteria > Spirochaetota > Spirochaetia > Treponematales > Treponemataceae > Treponema_D. Next base: position 4,712 of record JBAYAJ010000138.1, on the reverse strand, counting down.
CACGTTCTGCCTCACGGCTGTATGTCGACCATTATAGTCCTGTGTTTATAATATTTTCAGTTGTAATACTTGTTTCTTCGCTGCTGACAGGCATTTTGATTATCAGATATGCTCCTGTTAATATAAAGGCTTCTGATTTCGGCGTTATAGAGACAAAAAAAAGATTAACCGGTTCATTTGCAACCGGTTTTTCCGAAGCAGCATATACAGACAGAACAAATGCACAGTTTTATATTTATAAACCATCGTCAAAAAAAACAAATGACATAGTCGTAATAGTAGGGAGCGATAAACGCGGCGATGCTGAAGCTTATCGTCCCTACATGATTATGCTTGCAGGAGAAGGATACACAGTTATTACCTGTGATTTCTATGCAAATGACGGCAGGTGGTTCAATTCAATTGCTGATCAGTATATGATACGGCGTTTTGCAACGCTTATTTCATATATGAACAGCAGAGAACAGTTTTTGAAGCAGAAAGATTTTTATACGTTCGGCATGATACGTGAATATAAAGCAATGATGAACATTGCCGATGCAGAATTCGGCAGTGGCAGGAAATTTTTCATTGTAAGTGATGGTATGGCGGATACTGCTGCTGATGATGTGATGAATCTGTCCGGCGGCAGAATACAGGGTGTATTTCTGCTTGACAGCGTTCCTGAATACCGTACTCCTGGTTTCGGTTTTGTTGAACAGACAGATCCTTTGGTTGGCGCATATTTTGGTCTGGCACGTGATAAAACGTTGTTTATTCCGCGGTATCTTGTTTTAAAATCAATTGACGCTTTAAAGGGGAGATGATAATAAATGACTTTATCAGAACTTGATTCATACTTTAATTCTTTTTTACACCGCGAGAATTTTCCCAATGATCCGTCTCGTAACGGTATTCAGATTCAGAATAGTGAACCTGATAAAAAGCTGATAACAAAAGCAGCGTTTGCCGTCGATGCATGCGTGGCTTCTGCAGAAAAAGCGGCTGCACAGGGAGCGCAGGTGCTTTTCGTTCATCATGGACTTTTTTGGGGTGACTGCAGTGTACTTACTGGTAATCATTACAAACGCATTGCTGCTTTTCTGAAAAATGATGTTGCGTTATGTGCATATCATATTCCGCTTGATGCAAATGAAAAAGTAGGAAATAATGCTGGTCTGGCAGAACGCATCGGCCTTAGAAAGATTGAACCATTCGGGAAATGGCGCGGTATGGATATCGGTGTAAAAGGCGTACTCAGACGTCCTGTAACACTGAACGAACTTGCAGAAAATGTCATGTTACCGGGTGAAAAGCCTCTTTCCCTGCTTGATTTTGGTGTAAAGGAAATACGTACAGTCGGTATTATTTCAGGGGGTGCAGGGGAAGATGTTGTGCAGGCGGCCGCAGAGGGACTTGATGTGTATATAACAGGTTCATTTGAACATGAGCAGTATCATTATGCAGAAGAATCGGGTATAAACGTTCTGGCCGGCGGGCACTATCAGACGGAGACGGTCGGTGTAAATCTTGTACGGGCAAAACTGGAGCGGGAAAAACATATAGAGACTGTATTCATTGATATTCCGACTGGTCTTTAAATGTATATGATTTATCAGTATACTTTTATTTTATGGAAAACAATAAAAACATTGCGACAAAAATACTGCCGCTTCTGCTTACAGTACTGGTCATACTTGTTGATCAGATAACAAAATTTATCATCATAAAGACAATCCCTCCATTTTCAATTGGTAAGTCTTTTTTGGGCGGCCTTCTGCGTATTGTCCATGTATCTAATACAGGAGTTGCATTCAGCGTTGGAGACAGTCTTCCTGATACGATCAGGCATTTTCTTTTTGCGATAATTCCGCTCGCAGTGATTGTACTTGTCCTTATTGTATATTTCAGAAACAACAGTTTTACAAGACTTCAGAGGTGGACAATTTGTGGAATAGTGGGGGGGGGGCTGGGAAATTTGATTGATCGTTTTGTGCGTGTAGAAGGTGTCGTTGATTTTATCGATATAAAATTTTTTGGTATTCTTGGTTTTGACAGATGGCCTACATTTAATGTTGCCGATTCATCGATTGTGGTGTGTGGAATTATTCTCATTATTTCTTTTATCGTATCAATTGCTGATGATGAAAAATTAAAGAAGGAGGGAAAATAAATAATGAAAGAAAATGAAACGATAGGAAGCGACTTTGAGGCAGCTGATGAAAAAACGAAAAGAGCAGCTTTTGTTAAACGGTCAGAACAGAAACACCGTTCTACAATTTTTATGATTATTGCAAGTGTCGTTGAGATTATTGTGACGCTTATCATTATGGTCGGATTGTATATTTTTACTGCATGGCTTATCTATAAAGTTTTTAAATCAACGTCACCTGTTCCTTTTCAAATTGCATATCCGCTTATTTTTATTTTTGGTATGGTTCTTGGTTTTATTGTCTATAAGCGCATTATCCGTTTTGGAATCGATAAATTCCATTTGAAGGATAAGATTCGGCCTGATATTATTGATCATTACCTTACGCGGAAAGAATGGAAAGCGAAAAATAACAGGAAATAGGCAGGCATAATTATGAGAAAGATCGGTATAATTGGCGCAATGGAAGTTGAAGTGCAGACGATTGTCGCTGCTATGACTTCTTCCGGCGGAACAGGGCGGGCAAAAAAAATTGAATCGGCTAAGCTTACTTTTTATGAAGGGGAACTGAACGGAATAAACGCGGTCGTCGTAAAAAGCGGTGTCGGCAAAGTAAATGCAGCCCTTTGTGCACAGCGTCTTATTCTGGAATTCGGTGTCACACATATTATCAATACGGGAATTGCAGGAGCTGTAGCGCATGGACTTGGGGTTTTTGATGTTGTCGTATCCACCGACGCAATGTACCACGACGTTGATGCGTCGTGTTTTGGATACAAACCAGGGCAAATTCCCCAGATGGACGTTTATCAGTTTCCTGCAGACGAATTACTTGTATCGTTTGTCGAAAAAGCTTTTGAAGAGACAGAATTTGTAAAAAAATATAAGCTTGTAAAAGGTCGTATTGCTTCTGGTGATCAGTTTGTCTCGAGTGGTGAAGCGAAAAAACGTATACGGGAAGTATGCAGTCCTGCCTGTGTTGAGATGGAAGGTGCAGCTATAGCTCATGCATGCTGGATTAACAATGTTCCGTTTGTGATTATCCGCACAATGTCCGATATGGCCGACGATGACGGAAAATCTGCAAGCACATTCAATGAGAAGATATGTGCGGAAGAAAGTGCATCGATTGTTCTTAATATGTTCACTGTAGAAAACTTTTTAGTATGATTTTTGGAGGTTTGTTTTATGGAAAAGAAAAAATATAATGTTGATTCATTCAATTTGGATCACACAAAGGTGACAGCACCGTTTGTGCGTCTCGCTTCCAGAAAAATCGGTCCGAAAGGCGATGTGGTGACGAAATTCGACATCCGTTTTACGCAGCCGAACAAAGAGTTTATGGGAACTGGTACAGTGCACACACTCGAGCATCTTATTGCGGAATACATTCGTGACGAGCTTAAAGGAGTTATTGATTTTTCACCGATGGGTTGTCGCACAGGTTTTTATTTTACTATTTTTGGTGATCACGATGAAGCATATATTGCGGAACACATGGTAAATGTGCTGAAAAAAGTTGCCATATGGGATAAACCTGTTCCGGCAACAACAGAAAAGGAATGCGGAAACTATAAGGATCATGATCTTGAGGGGGCAAAAAAGATGGCAGCCCGCTGGGTTGAAGAAATTGAAAAAAACGGCTGGAATTGTTATAGATAGCAGAAAAGAACATCAGCCCCCGCATGAATGAAATTATGGATAATGACCGTGCAGAATAATGGGTAAACACAGACTGGACAGGAGGTAATGGGTGGACATTGTTCAGAAATTCAGGGAGACAGCTTTTTCTGTCCTGCCGGTAATGGTGATTGTTTTTGTTTTGGGGGTGACTGCGGCACCCATTGGAATGAATTTAATGCTGCGGTTCCTCATCGGGGGAGTTCTTCTTATCACAGGCCTTACTGTTTTTTTAATTGGTGTCGATATCGGTATTTTGCCGCTCGGTGAGCAGTGTGGTTCTGAATTAACAAAAAAACGGAATTTGTCGTTATTGCTCGTTTCTTCTTTTTTTATGGGGTTTCTTGTTACTTCAGCAGAACCTGATATTCAAGTTCTTGCTGATCAGGTTCGTTCTGTCTTTCCGCTGGTTAATAAACGGCTTTTGGTAATGATGATATCGGCCGGAGTCGGTTTATTTATTATGGCAGGTCTTCTTCGTACAGTACTTCATTTTTCCCTGAAAATTATTCTTGCATTTTCTTATATAGCAGTTTTTATTTTAGCATTTCTGGGACCACAAAGTTTCGTCGGAATCGGATTTGATTCTGGTGGAGCGACGACAGGTCCGATGACTGTTCCTTTTATAATGTCTCTTGGACTTGGTGTTTCTGCCGTCCGGACAAAAACTGATCATTCTGATGGAAATTTCCCCAGCGACAGTTTCGGACTGACTGGTATGGCATCTGTAGGGCCTGTTCTCGCAGTTCTTCTGTATGGATTAGTAGTGTCACCTCACATCGTCGCAGCTTCTCCTGTATCTGTTTCTGCTTCGGAAATTTCTGCAGTGAAGGGGTTAAATGTTTTCATGCAGGTGTTTCCTTCCGTCATAAAAGAAGCTGCATTATCGCTTATGCCGATT
>JBAYAJ010000137.1:0-6734 GCA_041669845.1 Treponema sp. | reverse complement strand
TGAAAAAAATTATTAACTGGCTTAAAAGCCCCTCAAGCGATTTTGCCCTGCTTGTTATATTATTAATTCTTGCAAACCTCGTAGGACACCGCGCATTTCTGCGTTTTGATCTTACGCAGCCCAAATCATATTCACTGTCGCCGGCAAGCAGGCAGCTCATGAAAACACTCAATGAACCGCTCTCGCTGAAAGTTTTCTTCAGCGACAATCTTCCTGCTCCGTACAGCAGCACTGCACAGTATGTCCGCGATATTCTTGTCGAATATAAGGGCGCTGCAAACAAGAATTTCTCGTATACATTTATGGATATGAATGATAAGACGAATCAGACGCTTGCTGCAAATTATGGTTTGAATCAGGTCCAGATTCAGGAAGTAAAAAACAGCGAGGTTGGTTTTAAGCAGTCATACATGGGAATTGTAATTTCCTATGCCGATTCAATAGAAACACTCGACGGTATTACGAGTTCGGACGGGTTTGAATACAAACTTACGACAAAAATAGGCCGGATGATTTCTACTGCCGACACGCTTGCAGGACTGGGACAGAACGACCGGCTCAAGATGACGTTATACATCACCGGGCAGCTTAAGGATTTCCAGATTGCAGGATTCGACGACATTGAAGGTAACGTAAAAAAAGCATACGACAGCATCAATAAGAAAAATCTGAACCGTATCGATTACGAAAAAATCGATCCGCCGGCATCGGATATCCATATACTTGCCGACAAATACGGACTTCAGCTCATCAACTGGACAAACAAAGACGGTTCTCAGGGGTCAGGTGTCATCGGACTTGTGATTGAACACGGCGACAGTTTCCGTCTTATTCCGCTTTCGATGCAGCGCTCTCTGTTCGGTTATGCAATCGGCGGGCTTGATACACTTGACAAATCTATTAATGACAGTCTGCAGAGCCTGCTTTCAAAAGCAACGCAGATAGGATACATTACCGGACACAATGAAGAAGAACTCTACTCCCAGAACGGTCAGTCGAGGTTCTCGTCGCTTATATCCGACTTGTATGAATTCTCGGAAATAAATCTGACAAAAGATTCCATACCGGCAAACATCACCACCATTGTTATAAACGGACCTAAATCAGAATTTACTGATGCGGAACTGTACAAGATAGACCAGTTCATCATGAGAGGCGGAAACGTCATGTTCTATGTAGATCCTTTCAACGAACAAAACCAGGGATATTACCAGGCTCCGGTATATACACCGAACGAAACAAAACTGGAAAAACTGCTCAATACGTACGGCGTACAGATTGGAAAGAATTATGTGCTTGACGAAAACTGCTACAAACAGCGCTCTCAGAGCTACGGCAACGTATCTCTCTTCTGGGCACCGCTGCTCCAGAGCAGCCAGCTGGCACCGAAAAACGTCATTACGAAAAATCTCGGCTACGTGATTTTCCTTCAGGCAGGATCTGTCGATGCAACCGCAGCTCAGAATGACAAAAACGTAAAAGTTACGGTTCTTGCAAAATCATCACCGAAATCGTGGCTCATGGAAAAAAATATCCAGCTTAATCCGCTTATGACGGCAGCACCTGCCGACAAGTCGACTGAAAAACAGGAAGACCTTGCAGTTCTGCTCGAAGGTAAGTTCAAAAGTGCATTCACTGCTGATCCGACTCCCGAAAAGGATAAAAAAGGAGCGCTTTCCGCACAGACACATCTTTCGAAGAGTACACAGAACGGAAAAATTTTCGTTGCCGGTACGTCGCTGATTACCGGCTCGCAGCTTATCGACGAAAACGGTTCTGAACCGATCGCTATGTTTACCCGCAACATAATTGATTACATGAACGGAAACGCCGATCTGTGTACGATGCGCACAAAAGGTCTTTCTCTGAACACACTCAGAGATACAGACAGTCCTCTTGCATTACTTTCTAAATACTTTAATGAATTCGGCCTTACGATTCTTATTGCACTCGCAGGACTGCTCATCTGGCGTATGCGCGAAAACCGCAGAAAGATAATCCACGACCGATATAATCCTGATGATACACGGATCATCACAAAAAAAACGAAGGAAGGTAAATAAGTATGAGTAAACGAAAAATTGTACTTCTTTCAGCATGCGCAGTACTTCTCTGTATCTATATCATCCAGCTTGTATTTGCACTGCGAAGCCCGGTAAAAAATATTACAATTGCAGATGATGTCGATACGGTTCTTATTAAAAACGGCAGCAATACAGTCTCTCTGGCAAAAACAGGCAGCGGATGGATTGTAGGTGACAAAAAATATGCAGCTAATGAAAGCATGATCGACGGTATAGTTAATGCAGTTAAGTCAATCAACGTACTTAACACGGTCGGTAAAACCGGAAATGAAGCCGTAGAAGAACGGTACGAACTTAACGACGAAAAAGTTATAACCGTCACAGCATCAAAAAGCGGCAGAATTCTGCGTACGCTCAAAATAGGAAAGGCATCATCAACAGGTTCACAGACATACATTACGATCGATAACGGAAAGGATGTCTGTCTGGTTTCTGGAAATCTGCACGAAACGTTCGGAAAAACAGCAGATGACATCCGCAGTAAAATCATCTATAAAGCGGATAAAGACAAGCTTTCAAATATTGCAGAAACAGTGAACGGTATAACGCTGACAGTTGCAAAAACAGGCAGTCCTGCGGTATGGGGTGCCGCAGACGGAACTCCTGCCGTAGACAGTGAAAAAGCAGGAAACTGGGCTGAATCACTCTACTCAGTCAGTGCGGATTCGTGGCTTGACGACAGTTTCGTACTGCCGGAAAAACCGGAGTCTGTAACAGTAATTACTGCAGGAACACAGAAAATTACACTGACCATATATAAAACAGGAAAAGACAAAGATGTAAAATACTACGGAACATGCAGCGAAACTCCGTATAAATTCGAACTGAGTTCGTACGCAGCCGGAAAGTATATGAAAAAAGCAGAAGATTTCAAAAAATAAAACACCCTCACTGATCAAACAACTACGGACAGTTCTGTAAGAAATCTCTTACAGAACTGTCTTTTTTTTACTTGACATACGGAACGTCTTTAGTTATCATATGAACAAGTGTTCATATGTACTACACTCAAAAGATACACAGGATGCGGAGGAACAGAATATGGCAGATACTGATGAATATACAGAAAAAGACGACAAAACAGTCCAGTCAATTTCAGAAGAACTGCCTGAGGAAGATGCACTGTTCGATCTTGCCGAACTATTTAAAATATTCGGAGATTCTACTCGCATAAAAATACTGTTCGTACTGCTGGAATGCGACCTGTCGGTAAACGATATTACAAAAGTACTTCACATGACACAATCGGCTATAAGCCATCAGCTGCGGATACTCAAAACAAACGGTCTTGTGAAATACCGGCGCGAAGGTAAATCGCTTATCTATTCACTTGCCGATGCGCACGTTACTACGATACTGAATCAGGGACTGGACCATCTCGCAGACTGACATTCGATTTTCCATATTATGGAGGTTTTTTTACTTATGCAGGACGAAGAGACAAAATGCCGGAGCTGCCGGATAAACAGAGAATACGAAACAGACAACGACGAAACCGGCCTTAGACAGATTATTACTGCGTTAATTCTTTTTTCAGCTGCATTTTCGGTCGGACATTTCCATATATTTTCGACTTTCGATATTTCTTTTGGTAATTTCGCGTCTGCCGACGAATTGTTTTCGGTTATTCTGTATCTCGCATCGTATCTTATCTGCGGTAAGAACGTCATACGCGCCGCTGTACGCAATCTGTTCAAGGGACATGTGTTCGACGAGAAGTTTCTTATGACAGTCGCTTCACTCGGAGCGGTCGGAGTGGGACAATACCCGGAAGCTGTTGCTGTGATGCTCCTTTATCAAACAGGCGAATTCTTCGAAGATAAGGCCGTGGACAGTTCGCGCAGATCAATCAAAGCGCTTATGGAAATACGGCCTGATAAAGCGTTTGTGAAACGCAGCGGCGGAATTACGGAAGTTCCACCCGACGATGTCCCGATTGGTGAAATAATTGTCGTAAAACCTGGTGAGCGTATTCCGGTTGACGGCACAATCATCTCCGGAAAATCGTTTCTTGATACATCGGCACTTACCGGCGAATCAGTCCCTGTCGAAGTATTCACAGGAAGCGAAGTAATGGCAGGAGCTGTCAACACCGGAAATGTTATTGAAATACAGACAACGAAAATCGCCGGTGAATCGGCGGCAGCCAGGATTATTAAACTTGTTGAAAATGCGTCGGAGAAAAAAGCAAGATCAGAAAAATTCATAACAAAGTTCTCCCGCGTCTATACACCGGCAGTATGTGCGGCCGCTCTTATACTTGCAGTCGTCCCCTCTCTCATAACACATGATCCGCACACGTGGATATACCGTGCACTCATATTCCTTGTAGTGTCGTGTCCGTGCGCACTGGTCATTTCCGTTCCGCTGAGTTTCTTCAGCGGAATAGGGACAGCAGGCCGAAGAGGTATTCTTATTAAAGGCAGTGAATACATCGAAACGCTTTCACGGACAAAAACTGCCGTATTCGATAAAACAGGGACGTTGACAAAAGGTGTATTCGTGGTTACAGCAGTGCACCCTGCCGATGAAAAACGCATTCCCGCCGATGAGCTTATTGCTATCGCGGCACATGCAGAAACATATTCGAACCATCCAATATCGCGTTCCATCAGAACAGCTCATTCAGGCCCGTGCTGCAGTCTTGCACGTGTTGAAAACGCAGAGGAAATAAGCGGCGAAGGCATCCGGGTGAATCTTAACGGACAGAACGTACTTGCCGGTAATATGAAACTCATGGAATCGAACAATGTAACAGGGTTCATTCCATGTTCTGAGAATGACTTCGGTACTATCATTCACGTCGCTGTCGACGGCGTATATGCAGGGCACATCGTCATATCGGATCAGACGAAAGCAGATGCAGCGGAAGCAATGGTGCAGCTCCGTTCGCTCGGTATAAAAAAGCTCGTCATGCTCACCGGCGACGACAGGGAAACTGCGGACAGTGTTGCCGGAGCAACAGGGATCGACACCGTATATGCCCAGCTCCTTCCGGGTGATAAAGTAGACAAAGTTGAAGCACTTCTGTCCGAACTCGGTTCCGGAACAAAAAAGAAACGCGGCACACTACTGTTCGCCGGAGACGGCATAAACGATGCACCGGTCCTTGCACGCGCAGATACCGGAATAGCGATGGGCGGTTTAGGTTCGGATGCAGCAATCGAATCGGCAGACGTCGTGATTATGACCGATGAACCGGCAAAAATTGCAGAGGCAGTCCGCATTTCCAGACGCACGATACGGATTGTTCATGAAAATATAGCCTTCTCTCTCGGCATAAAAATTGCCATCATGATACTCGGAACACTGGGAATCGCAGATATGTGGACGGCGGTCTTCGGCGATACGGGAGTTGCGCTGCTTGCCACGGCAAACGCAATGCGCGTCATGATGTACGGCAGAAAACAAAATAAACAGCGGACGGCAGATATCTGCAGCTGAAGTAACGATCCGGAGTAGAGTCCGGCATTCATTATAACCTGAATCTTATGGGTATTTATAAAGACAAAGTATCCTTCCCGTATGCTTTATTAACAATTTCCACGATTTCATCACGCGACACCCCGATTGCCCTGCATGCTTCTATGTCGCGGACAAGGATTCCGACGGCTGCATCACTCCGCTTTGCCTGTATCTCATGGCCTTCAAGCGGTGCAACGGACGTCCCCCTCCCGGCCGACGTCGTAATAAATCCTTCCCTTTCAAGCTGTTCCCACGCCTGCTTCACGGGGATCACGCTTACGCGCAGATTAAGTGCCACGGTCCGGATCGGAGGAAGACGTGTACCCGGCGCAATTTTACCGCTCAGAATCTGTGCTGTGATCTGCTCGTAAATCTGGAGATATATCGGTTTACCGGAAGACGGCGAAAGGACAATATCCATGCTAGAGATTCACTTTGTTGAATTCTTTCACGCATATGCGGAACGAAACCAGAAGAGTCACGCACCAGACAATCATTCCCGCGGAAAGAACGGGAAGCTGTTTCAGCTGTGATACGACATCTGTCGCAGTGATCAGCCTGCCGGCTGCGCTCCCTGACCATACCGGCAGTTCAGCAACGGCATATCCCGCCCAGAATGCGATACTGCCTCCAATAAACGGCAGTGCAGGTTTCTCTATTTTCCGGTAGCAGGGAATAAGGAAGCATACATTGAACAGGGAATACAGGACAAACTGTATACCGTAAAATGCGACTGTCGTATTTATACCGGCTTTATTTCCCTGAGGCATCAGCACGTTCCCTGCAATACCGAACGGAATGCTGATGATTATTTCACACAGTTCAAGAAATATAACGCTCAGAAATCGGGCCTTAACAATATCGCTTCTGCGTACGGGCAGGCAGGCTGTATACACAATATCGTTGTTGGTCATCCCCCAGGTAAAAAGCAGAAATATGCTCAGACAGGAATAATAAAATCCGACATAATGCGGATAGTTCGGGATAAGCATCATAAAAGGACCCAGACAGAGAAAAATGCATATCTGTACATTCATGCACAGCCTGAGTTCTTTATAAAGCAGGTTTTTCATTTATCCCCCTTCTTTCTATATGGATCATAATATCGTCAAGCGACGGTTCCGCCGTTTCAAGTCCGTCTGCAAGACTGCGGTCTTCAACGTGCAGCATGCCTTCAAAACCGAG
>JBAYAJ010000136.1:0-6738 GCA_041669845.1 Treponema sp. | reverse complement strand
TATCACATCGACACCACAGTATTCAAGAGTTCTACGTACGAACCTATCGATATTTCCAAACTTGAACCGGAATTCAAAACGGGAAAATATACGACGTTCGCGGTCGTCTATCATGAAACAACAACAGGTCTGCTGAATCAGCTCGACGTCATATGTCCGCTCGCAAAAAAATACGGACTTACGACAATAGTCGACGCAGTAAGCGCATACGGCGGAATACCCATGGATCTATCAAAGCTCGGTATAGACTTCATGACAAGTACCTCGAACAAACATATTCAGGGTATGGCCGGCATAGGTTTCGTCATCGGAAGAAAAGACAAACTGCTGAAACAGAAAGACTGGCCGATGCGCAATTATTATTTTAATATGCACGACCAGTACAAATATTTTCAGGAAACGAAACAGACACGCTTTACTCCTCCGGTACAGACATTTTATGCACTCCGTCAGGCAATCATTGAAACAAAACAGGAAACAATCGAAAAACGATATGAACGCTATACGGCCTGCTGGAATATTCTTGTTAAAGCGCTCGGAGAAATCGGACTGAGAATGCTTGTAAAAAAAGAAAATCAGTCTCATTTCATTACGGCCGTCCTCATTCCGGAAACACCGAAATACAGCTTTGAGGCGCTGCATGATTATGCACGCTCGTTCGGTTTCACGATTTATCCGGGAAAGCTCGGAAACATCAATACGTTCCGTATTGCAAATATGGGTGACATTCGTCCCGGAGAAATGGAACGGTTTACGCACGTTCTCAGTACTTACATGCACTCTATCGGAGTATGCTGATTTATGAAACTTGCAGTCGACTGCCGCATGCTCGGAACAGGCGGCATAGGAACGTACATTGCCGAACTCATTCCGCTCTTTCTGGAAAAGTACACCTGTCTGCTCATAGGACGCGGAGAAGATATTGCCGCATATGCGGATAATCCGCACGCGGAACTCTGCCCCTGTGCGGTAAAGGCGTTTTCTCTGCGTGAACTGACAGCTTTTCCCAGTACTATTACAGGACGAATCAACGCCTGCGATGTGTATTATACACCATACTGCAACATTCCGTCCGGAATAAAAGTGCCTGTATTTTCAACAATACACGACGTCGTCTTTCTCGACGTCCCCGGGCTTGCGCCCAAGACGGGAACTGCCGTCCGCAAATGGTTCTACAAACGTGCAGTGCGGAAATCGCGTGCAGTATTCACTGTTTCCAAATTTTCGGCAGGCCGTATTATGGAACTGCTCAAATGCAGAAAGCCCGTCGTGGTCACCTACAGTGCGGTTCCTTCGTGGCTGCAGAACGACACACCCGGAACCGTACAGAAAGACGGCAGCATCCTCTTTGTAGGCAACATAAAAAAACATAAAGGACTGCACGTGCTGCTCCCCGCTTTCAGGAGTGCCCTTGAAAAGGGGCTTGCATCGCAGCTTGTCATTGTCGGCAATACTGAAAACTTCCGCACCGGAGACGATTCAATCCTGCACGACATTGAAAAAATGCCTGCAGGTTCGGTCAGGTTTACCGGAAAAGTATCAGAGGCGGAACTGAAACAACTGTACGAGAAAGCCTCGCTTCTTGTACAGCCCTCTCTTTATGAAGGGTTCGGTCTGCCGCCGCTTGAAGCCATGACGCTCGGTACAAACGCGCTTATTTCCGACATACCTGTTTTCAGGGAAATATATGCGCAGTACCCGGTAACATTCTTTAAAAACGGCGACAGCTGCGATCTTGCGTTAAAACTGCTGTCATGTATGACAATCCCTCCACCCCGGAATATTCCGGGACTGTACTCATTCAGACATACATTCGACCGTCTTTCCGCCGGAATAGATTTTTACCGTTCCTGATTGTTTTTTCCCCGTATATAATATAAAATAGATAAAATGATTATAACTCAGACACCGTTCCGCATGTCTTTTTTTGGCGGCGGAACTGATTTTTCAGGTTTCTATAATGAGCACGGCGGAGCCGTGCTTTCGACAACGTTCGACAAGTACTGTTACGTCACAGTACGCCACCTCCCGCGGTTCTTCGATTACAAGACGCACCTTACCTATTCAAAAACCGAGTATGTAAACAGTTATGAAGAAATCGAGCATCCGGCCATACGGAACGCAATGCAGTGGCTGGACATGCATGAAATCCGTCTTACGTACGAAAGTGACCTGCCGGCACGCAGCGGACTGGGAACAAGTTCTTCGTTCGCAGTGGGGATGCTGGAGGCGTTCTATGCGCTCAAAGGACAGTATGCGGACAAGCGGAAACTGGCCGACGACGCAATCTACCTTGAACGCACGCTCTGTGCGGAAGCCGGCGGTGTGCAGGACCAGATAGCAGCTTCGTTCGGGGGGTTTAACCGTATTAACTTTTCGGCGGAAGGCTATACCGTGAATCCGGTTATTATTGCTCCTGAACGGAAGAAACTTCTGAACGACCGTCTTATGCTTTTCTTCACCGGTTTTTCCCGCTTTTCTTCCGATATCCAGAAAAATACTGAAAAATCGATGAAGGATAAAACGCAGCAGCTTATTCAAATGTATGAACTCGTCGATAAGGCCGAACAGGTGCTTGTTAATAAAGATGCCGACCTTGACGACTTCGGCCGTCTGCTCGACTATACGTGGCATCTTAAGCGGGGTATCTCGTCGGGTATATCCACCGGTTCAATTGATGAACAGTACGAAACGGCTATGAAAGCCGGTGCGCTCGGAGGAAAGCTGCTCGGTGCCGGCGGCGGAGGTTTCCTGCTGTTCTATGTCCCGTCGGAAAAGCAGGCAACTGTCCGGACGGCGCTCAAAGACCTGCTGTACGTACCGTTCAAATTTGAAAACGACGGTACAAAAATAATCTTCTATAATCCGGAAGATTACACAGCAAAATCCTGATTTTTTCTAAATTTATTTATGGAGGCTGCATACAATGACTGATCATATTGAAGAACTTATAAAACGGTACCCTGCCCTCGCCGTCTGCGGAAAGGACATCAGAAAATCATACGGGCTGCTTGAAGATTCCTATGCTCACGGTGGAAAACTGCTTATTGCAGGGAACGGCGGAAGCTGTGCGGACAGCGACCATATCTGCGGGGAACTGCTGAAGAGTTTTATAAAAAAACGCACGCCGGCACAGAGTTTTCTTGATGAACTTGTAAAAATAGATCTGGATACGGGCACATACCTTGCCGACAAACTGCAGGGAGCACTTCCGGCAATTTCACTCTGCAACCAGACGGCCCTTATGACGGCAAGCCTTAACGACGTCGACGGCAATGTCATGTTCGCCCAGCAGGTAAACGGGTACGGTGTAAAAGGAGACGTATTCCTCGGTATTTCTACGAGCGGCAACTCCAAGGATGTCGTTTATGCCATGGTCGTGGCAAAGGCAAAAGGGCTTAAAACCGTTGCACTGTCGGGAAAGACGGGCGGTAAAATTGCAAAACTTGCAGATGCCGCAATTGTTGTACCGGAAGACGAGACATTTAAAATTCAGGAACTTCACCTTCCTGTATACCATGCGCTCTGCCTTCAGCTGGAGGAACGGTTCTTCTAATGAGAACGGTAATTATGGCCGGCGGTAAGGGAACGCGCATTGCATCTGTTGCAAGCGACATTCCCAAACCAATGATACGGATATGCGGAAAACCAATACTTGAATACCAGATTGACTGTCTGAAGCGTAACGGTCTTACAGACATTACGCTGGTCACCGGCCATCTGGGACATTTTATACGTGAGTATTTCGGAGACGGCAGCAGCTTCGGCGTTCGTATTTCATATTACGACGAAACTGTTCCGCTTGGAACGGCCGGTGCACTGTACAAAATTCCCGGCCTGACGGAAGATTTTCTGCTGTTGTGCGGAGATACTATATTCGATATAGATTTTAATCGTTTTATTGAGTTTCATAAGACGCACAACGCATGGGCCTCTCTTATGGCGCATCCGAACGGCCATCCGTTCGACAGTTCGCTTCTGGTTACTGAAATCGTACCGCCTGAGACAGAGGGCGGCATGCCGCATGACAGTTATAAAGTCGTACGCTGGATGAACAAGGAAGACGACCGGCTCTGGTATAAAAACCGGGTAAACGCAGGAATAGAACTTATTTCCCCGCAGCTTCTTGAGGAAGCGGCAAAAACGCTTACGCAGGAAAAAATCGACCTTGACCGCGATATTCTGAAACCGCTCGTACCTGCCGGACATATCTATGCATACGACACGCCGGAATACATCAAGGATATGGGAACACCGGACCGGTATTATCAGGTTGAAAAAGATCTGGAAACAGGTCTGGTAGAACAGCGGAATCTTTCGCATAAACAGAAAGCAGTATTTCTTGACAGGGATGGTACTCTGAACAAAGATGTGGGTTTTCTTACCGACATAGATAAAATGGAACTTATTCCCGGTGCGGCCGATGCGGTACGGAAAATAAACGAGTCCGGATACCTTGCGGTCGTCGTTACGAACCAGCCGGTAATTGCGCGCGGTGAACTGACGTTTGAGCAGCTGCATGAAATAAACAGCAAGCTGGAAACGCTGCTGGGAAAAGAAGGTGCATACATCGACGCGCTGTATTTCTGTCCGCATCATCCCGACAGGGGTTTCCCCGGAGAACGGCCTGCATATAAATGCAGCTGCACATGCCGTAAACCAAAACCCGGCATGCTGCTGAAGGCTGCCGCATACTTTAACATAGACCTTTCTCAGTCGTATATGGTGGGAGACAGCACACGCGACGTGGAAACGGGACAAAATGCAGGATGTAAGGAAAGCGTGCAGGTTTCCGGTACTTTTACGCTTCAGGATTTTGTTCAAAACACTTTAGTAAGGTAATTACGATGAAAGTTGCAATTGTTCATGACTGGCTTACAATCTATGGCGGTGCAGAAACGTTCGTGGAACTGCTTCTGCGCATATATCCTGATGCAGACATTTTCACACTCGTCTATGATAAAAAACGGATAGGAAATCATTTTCGTACTAATAAAATCTACACAAGTCCCCTGCAGAAAATTCCGTTTGCGCCGCGCATATATACAAAGCTCCTTACGTTTATGCCGAAGGCAGTCGAATCGTTCGATTTTTCCGGCTACGATTTAGTAATCTGCAGTTCATCATGTTGTGCAAAGGGCGTTATTACCCCTCCTTCCGTCCCGCAGATCGCATACATCCACACACCGATGCGTTATGCGTGGGATTTATTCTTTGAATACCAGAAACGAAGTAATGCATTTGTCAGGCATTTTATGAATAAGTGGATGAGTGGTATACGCCAGTGGGATTATATTTCAAGCCAGCGGATAGATACGCTCGTGGCAAATTCAAATTACATTGCACGCCGCATAAAAAAATACTGGAACAGGGACGCGGAAGTAATTTATTCTCCCGTAAATACACGTCGTTTTTTTCCTGCTGATTTCCGGCATGAAGATTTTTATGTTGCATTCTCACGGCTCGTTCCATATAAGCGGATGGATCTTGCGATAGAGGCCTGCATGTCGCTGGGCAGAAAACTTGTTGTAATCGGTTCCGGCCCGGAAAATAAAAATCTGAAGAAACTCGCCGGCGGATGCAGTACCGTGACATTCACAGGACGTGTAAGCGATGAAGTCCTCCGCGCGTACCTGCAGAAATGCCGGGCACTTATTTTCTGCGCAGAAGAAGATTTCGGTCTTGTTCCACTGGAAACGCAGGCATGCGGCCGCCCCGTTATTGCATTCGGCAGAGGTGGTGCGTGCGAAACGGTTCAGCCGGGTAAAACCGGAGTTTTCTTTAAAGAACAGACAGTTGATTCAGTCGTACAGGCGGTCAGAGAATTTGAAGCGCTTGAAGAATCGGGTACATTTGACGGCAGGGTCATCGCAGCGCATGCTGCATCTTTTTCGGAAGAACGGTTTATTGACGAATTTAAATCTACCGTTAATAAAACGATTAAACGGGTAACAGCTGACCGGAATTTGTAACTATAGACAGTCTTTTCTCTTTAATATACAATAAATAGCTGGTTTTATGACAAACGAAGAATTTCTCCCATATTATAAAGAGCATTTTCACCGTACAAGTTCGTTTCTGTCAGGTCTTGTTCTTATGATCGTTGATGCACTCGCTCTGATGCTCTGTATTGGAATCAGTTTTTTTATAATAAATGCAGTAAACAACGCTTTCATCAATTTCCGCTCATTTGTTACATACAGTATTTATCTTCCGCTTATTCTTATTGTTTTCTATGCTGCAGGGTTGTATCCGGGAATTATGATAGCACCGGCAGAAGAAGTAAAACGTTTCTGTGTCTGTACGTTCTTCAGTTTTACCGGAATTGCGCTGAGTATTTTTGTTGACAATAACTCCGAAAAAATTGCAGTTGCTATAGCGCTGCTTCTTGCCGTACCTGTTGCGACTATAATTCTTCCAACTGCACGCGAAATTGCACGCCTTTCGTTCGGCCGATGCAGATGGTGGGGACTTCCGGCAGTTATCTACTGTACAGGTTCAAGCGCCGACACCGTCATTAACCGTATGTTTGACAGACCTGATTTAGGTTACAAACCGGCTGTTATCATAAACAGCGGTGTTATTACAACCCATATGTACCGCGGTGTTCCGGTATTTGCACCTGATAAAACGCTGCTCAGAATCATCCGTTCGCTCCGGATAAAAGTTGCTATTCTCTGCGATTACCAGAACGATGCAACAGATGTATTGAGGACATACCGGTACACTATCAATGTT
>JBAYAJ010000135.1:0-6777 GCA_041669845.1 Treponema sp. | reverse complement strand
GGCTGAACGACATGGTTCCTGACGAAGTATACCAGTCCTTCCAGCATGAAAAGCAGGAAGAGATTGCAGCTTAGTCACCTTAATCTATTTTACTTTTTTGTGTTGACATAAGGGCCCGATTTAAAGAAATGTCCAATGATTTTGATTGTAACACTACGCAAATGGTAGACAGTTTATTATTTGAAATATCTTGTACAGTTCAGTTTCAGCAACTGTTACAATCTGTCATTTTCTTTGCCACGATTTGTGCTGACTCGTTGACTTTTTATAAAACGATTATTTTTAATTTAGTTAATTATACCAGAATGTGTAAACAATTTTCATCGTAAAGATGAGATTTAAATGGAGATGTTCATTTATACATGAGCGAAGAAATAATGGAATATGATATTTTTATAAGTTATAGAGATAAAGATAGTAAAATTGCTACGGAATTATATGAATTCCTTAAAAAAAATGGATATAACATATTTTTTGCCAAGGAAACAATTAATAAAGCAGAATATGGAAAATTGATCGATGAAGGTTTAAAGTATGCAAAAAACTTGATTGTAATTGCATCGTTACCGAAATATACAACTACAGGTTGGATAGAGTATGAATGGAGAACATTTCACCAAGAAATACTTTCCGGGAGAAAGACTGGTCAAATACTCACAATAGTTGGTGACACAAACGACATCGCAGAACTTCCATTAACTTTACGAAATCTTGAAGTATTCGGATTATCCGAGTATTCAACGAGAGTATTACCATTCCTTAGTAACGAAAAAGTGTCAAGGCAGAATACAGTTCATCCAATAGTAAATGGATTATTAACTTTTAGGAATACCGTCTTGAAGATATTGCCATTAGGATTATTTATCTTAGTTTTTTTTTCGACTTTCTTTTTTTTGGGTTTCTTTATCGCGCATCATACAGAAACAACATATGATAAACTTTATATAATCGCCAAACAAAATATACAACAAATAGGAAATGGAATGTACATATATCCTTTGTTAGAAGGTGAAGATGTTTTCTACAGTCGTGAATCTGATGTGATAACTTTATATCCCAAAACAGAAAAAACAATAAAAATTTATGCAAATAAAAGACAACAAATAGTTGAGAATATCGCATTTTTTGGAATCGGAGCCACTGTTACATCTTTATTTAAGGTAAAAGTGAAAGGTGATACAAAGGAAACTGTATTATTTTATGTTGGTGGAACCATTTCTATTATATGCGGATATGGAATTGGTCGCCAAGTAAATTTGAAGTATTTCCCAGCAAATGAATCAAATAGAATGAAGGAGTTCTTATCGGATAAGGAAAACTGGAAGATGATGTTAGGAGAATAATAGCATGAAAGAAATAACTGGCTGCTTAAAAAAGGTTTCACATTATTCAATAGGACTACTTATTATTGGTGGCATAATACTTTTCTTATATCAAGTTCCTGGGAAAAAACTTTATAAGTCTGTATACAATCTTATCTGTATTGATAAAATAGAGAAAGCACAAATCGAATATACTGAAGGAAAAAAGTATTTTTTTGAGAAAAATTTTTCGAAAGCCACTGTCTATCTAACTAAGAGTATGGAAGATGGAAATATTGACGCGCAAGTTTTGCTTGCAATCGTTTATATGGCAGAAAATACTCAACAAGATAGAGTAAAGGTATTGGATCTATTATTTAGTGCAGAAAAAAGGGAAAAATCGAAACTAACCGAATATTTGATAGGTTTTGCATATTTAATGAACGATACTGATCAAAAAAATGTAGAAAAAGCATTTCACTGGTTTTATAAAAGTTCGAAAGCAGGTTTCTTAAATTCACTCTTGAGTAAATATAAGCAAGGCAATCCACTTGCGCAATACCAACTTGCTTTGTTATATCAATCCGGTAATGGTACCAAGAAAGATAGTTTAAAAGCGAAAAAATGGTTTTTGAGGTGTGGTAATACAGCATATCAGGAAGGTATGAATTTTATAGGAAATGATGATATGGATAATGCATTGAATATGTTTAAATTGGGGGCTGAATCTGGTAATGCTGAAGCGCAGTGTATGCTAGGTCTTTGGTATTTATATGGCCGTAATATAACTATCGATTATAAAAAAGCTTATGATTTACTTACCCAAAGTGTATCTCAAATGAAAAAAAATCCGGCAGCCTACAGAGGGTTAGGAGAAATATATATAAATGGTTATGGTATTGTTAACAAAGACCCTAAAAAAGGGTTGGAATATCTTAAAATGGCTGCAGATCAGGGCGATACTGATGCAAAGAGAATGTTAGGTAGCAACAAGTAAAAATACGGGGAACAGAAGCTGCACTCAGTGATCATTATCCCGTCTGGTGTATATTCTATATTGATCGAGATACGGATTAATCACAAAGTGGAACAATTTTCTATCTGTAATCAATTTACTGATGGCATGATCATTCGATTAGCATTATTAGAAGATAAGATAAATCCATTATTTGAAAGATATAATTATCTTTATAGCAATCAGAATATTGATATGAAAATGAGCAGGGAAGATTTAAAGTTTAAACAAACAGATGCTTTTATGGCAATAATTACTTCAATACTTGATATTAGAATAGATCTATTAAAAATGAAACTAAATATTCAAGAAAATCCTGGTTATATGAATAAAGCAGCACATCAGTTTACAGAAAAAATTGATTTCTATAATAAACTCTGGGAGGACATCCGGGATAATGCAGAAGATATAAAAGAAGTTTCTAATGATATGAAAGAAGCTATTGAAAAAATGAATTGGTGGCAGAAAAATATGCCAGACTGGCTTTTTGGTAAAAGAAAAGGACGTAAAGAGTTAGAAAAGAAATCGGATATTTTTGAAAAAGAAAGTCTACAGCACCAAATAAAATTTAAAGACAATATTGAAGGTGCTATGAAATTAGGAAATACAATAAAAAAAAGCTTCGATGGTGAAAATAAGATGAGTTTAGTATATTGGAAAGATGATACAGGAGAATACTCTTATTATACAGATGATTTATTAATACAATAATTATTTTACTATAGACTTATTAATGCACTACAAGATGCAAAGGGGAAAATTTTGAAACAGACGAAACCTGACGAGAGCGTAGAAAATGTTATTCAAAGTAACTATTGCAAAAAATCATCTTGAAAGTTTGGAAGTTCAAGCTGTAGGAAAAGTATAATTTTTATTTTATATAATGTATCAAGGAGGTTCTTATGGAAATAAAAGATTTGGTTGATGATGTAATAAGTTGTAAGAATAAAACGATCACCGATGAGATATTCCTGTTAATTCAAAATAACAGAAAGTTTATGCAGGAGTATTTACAACTTGTTCAAGAGAAAGGTCTTGCCGTTGTAAACCGACAAATAGGTAAAATGGTAATGCAAAAATATGGATTGACACCTGATACTGAACGGGGGCAAAATCCTTCAAGCACATTAATTACCAGCTTCCAAGAATTTCAATAAATTTATTTATGAGTACCTCTAAAAACTACTTTTTCCTTATTTTGGAAAATTAAAACTTCGTATATATAAAGAGTTTATTTCTCCGAATTTTCTGGAAATATGATTTTTTTCGAGGTGCCCTTATGTCCTTAAACCTCAGTCCGTATCCCTGTCTTCATAAAAAGAACACCATACCGGATAATGGTCGCTGAGCGCAGCTTCCGTTCCCCGTGTCTTTTTTGTCCCTTCGCAGTGTGATACGTCGTAATAGTCCGAAATAATAAATACACCCCATGAACCAGTAAAATCCGTATTCAAAGACGGTGTCATTTCCATTCTGTCGTACGTTTTCGATGATGAAGCAACGTTCGTGTCCGCAGAATTGGGAATACCGGTGATATATCCGTCGAAACCTGTAAGATTTTCACCGCTGCCTTCCTCATAATACGGAATATCTCCGTTATAGTCTCCTGCGCAGATTACGTCAGGATCACCGTATTCTTTCGATACTTCCTGCATGACGGTCTTCAGTTCGGGAATTTCTGTTTTTGCAGCAGTCGGCCTTGTATGAACAGTAATAAGGCAGAAGTCGAAATTTCCTTTTGTTGCTTTGAAGTAGGCTGTTAATGGCGTATAGGTAAGGTGAATACTGCCGGAATACGGTGCCCACTTCTGTAACTGTACTTTATCGGTCCGGTATATGATTCCGTACTGGTTTTCATGTATAAAATCATAGACGTCGGTCCCTTCGACTGTATTTATTTCTGCCGTATACGTTTTCATGACAAGATTACATTCATCATCCGTAGCTTTCGAACCGTTAGAACCTACTTCCTGAACGGCGAGGATGTCGAAATGTGCAGCTGTTTCTGCAAGAACATGAAGCGTTTCTTCCCTTTTTACTTTTTGTACATCGAATATCTGGATATTGAAGCTGCCGATTGTTATCTTGTCTGAAGATTCGGCATAAGAGAAAGTGCTGGACAAAAACAGAAAAAGAACGAGTCCGGCGGATATTGAACGCATTTTTTTTATTATTTTCTGATTCATCATCATTGATATTTTTGCTTCTATATCGAAAAAAATCAATGACGGCAGGCCTTCGTGCATTTTTTGACAAATAATTTTCTGTATAAAATCTTATGCCATAGTCTTACGAAAATATATATTTCCTCCTCCGTCCCGCTTTCCGCGACCGGACCGCTGCAGAAAGCGGAGGGAAAATATATGTCAATGAGCCCATATCCGGTATATATCGCGATTATTGCGTCACCCGCACCGTGACGCAGCAGTTTTTCCATCCTGTCATGCTGCACGATTCCCACTCGTACGTCGAACGGTGTTCCTGCAGCATATTCCGTACAGCCTCGCTGCAGCGCATATACGTTATGCAGTTCGTTCACTCTCTCAACCTATTCCGGCAGTCTGTTTAATGCAGGCTGCCTTTTTTTGTTTTCTGATACCTGTTCAGCCTTTGTCTTCATAACGATGACGTTTCCCTTCCACTGTTTCTCCGCTCCCGACGCGCAGTTCCGTGTTGCGGAAATCCGTATAGTCGAGCTTAGTGAATATTCCTGCCGGGAATATTCACATGCTTTGTTCCGTCATGTGCCGTGTTGTGACCAGTGGCATCATGACTGATTTCTTTGCGACGTCGGTGAGAATGGTATCCTCGTACACCGGGTTGATAAGGTATAGCCCGTTCGTCGACATGTCGCCCATCGGGGACTTGCATATTATCCGACGATTTTCCTGCTCAGACAGGATTCAGTACCCCCTGCTTACCTACCTGTCACCAGTCCTGTCGGTAGTTTATTTTATGCCAGCTGTAAATTCCGGATGTACGGTGCGGGGAAATACAACGGAACCGGGAATTAAAGAACCGAATAGTTTCCGAAAATCAGAATCATCATACCGGTAATCCGGAAGATACGGAGTCTGAAATTAAAAGAACAGGTCTTTGAAAATGAAAGGAGCCTTCTTACAAATTACAAGGAGCCTTCTTGGAAGTTACAAGAAGCCTTCTTAGAAGTTACAAGAAGCCTTCTTACAAGTTATAACGAGGCTCCTTTGAATCAGGAAGTAGAACTGAAAAATATTTCTTACCCAAACTGTGAAAAATCTCCTTGACATTTGCACCTGTGCTTCGTCGTTCATCGTGATGTAGATGCCGTATTCCCCGAATCTTTTTTTATCAAGTGCATCGCTGAGCAGTCCGGTGACTGCCCTGATGATGTCCGTTTTGTTTTGATACTTAAACAATACCACCGAAAAAACACATGCGGATGCAACTGATGTTGCAATTTCAATAAATATTGCTTTCATCCACTTGTAAAACATTTTCAGGCAGAGACATCTCCGGGAAACTGAATAATCTGTCTGTACGTATCGTTCATGGCAGATTCGACCGCTTCGATACTCTGTCTCGTTTTATGATTCGCATACTGCTTAGTCATTTCAGGTGAAAGGTGTCCGAGCGCCTGCTGTGCCTGTTCCTGCCTGACCCGTTCAACCATCTGCGTAGCATAAAAATGCCGCCAGCTGTGAAATACGATATTCCGTTCCTGACCAATGATTTCAGGAACTCGTTGAACCGTTTTGATGTAATGTTTTTTACAAGTTCGTCTCCGAAATATTTTTTTATATGAGCATGTACATTGCTGCGCATATCGTAACAATACCGTTTTGTATTTTTCCGTCCGTGTATTTCCTTGTCGTCGAGGTGCTTGCTTGATTCTTCAGTCCATTCCTCCGTAAGAAAATCGACAAGTTTACGTTCGCCGATGGAAGATTCCGCGAGTTTTGCAAGTTCCAATTCCTCCTGAAGTTCTTCCGGTATCTTTTTCCTGCAGTCTGCAGTATTTGTGGGAGCTGATGGGACAGCCGTTTTCCCGGTAACAGGGGATTCAGAAACAGAATGTACCTGCGGTACTGCGAATACAGGGAGCGTTGTACCGAATTTCTGGGAAAGGAGAGCGAATACGATGGACGCCTGTTCATCGGTTATCTTACCGGAAGCGAGATCCGCCGCAAATGAAAGAACATCGAACTGTTTTTGAGACTGTGGAGAGTGTGTTATTGCGGAAGCAGAAGAAATATGAGCATTTACCCGGTGTGAAGGTATGCCATTCCGCAGCCAGTCGTTGACTACGGAAAGCGCCTCATCAAAGCATTTCTTGTGAGTACTTTTTTCCGAGATGATTAAGCCTGTCTTCTGATCCACGAAGCGGACACGGTAGAAACCGTTCGGGCGCTGATCAAGATAATACGGACGCAATAAAAACTCCCATGCCGTCCAAAAGGCCCCAATGGGTAAATCTTTGGG
>JBAYAJ010000134.1:0-6841 GCA_041669845.1 Treponema sp. | reverse complement strand
GACTGCGTTTCGATATTGCTGCGTTCCGGACCCATAACGTCGAGAATCGCTCTGTCGCCGACGAGTGCGTTTATTACGGAGCGTGATATATCGCGGATAGTCTGCGTCCGCTCCTGTACGTTGAACAACCATGCCTTTGGATCAACAATCCGGTATTGAATAATCCATTCGACGTTAATGATATTTAGATCTCCAGTGAGCATTGTGGATTCGTCGACAATGTTATTACGGTATTCGTTGTTTCGTCCCGCTTTTACAGTTGTGAAACCGAACTGTTCTGACTGGACAACTTTGACCGGAATGTTATAATTCTTATCTATTCCAAACGGCAGCTTCAGGTGAAGTCCCGGACCGACAGTAGAATCATATTTGCCGAATCTGGTAATAATTGCCTGTTCTGTTTCATCGACAGAATAGAAGTTACTTTCAACGGCTGCGATTGCCACAATGATGACTATAAGCCAGATTATTGCAGACGGTCTGGAAAAGAATCGTTTGACTGATTCTTTATTGACTTTTCCCATGTAATATGCCCCCGAAGATAAGATGATACTATAAAAGTATATATATTATAATAAAAAAACAAGTTGGAAAACACTGATATATACATTAATTACTGTATTTAAGAACATAAACAAAGAAAGGTAAATGGACAATTTTTTTTCACCCAGTTTACGACAGATACAGCGGACTAACAGAAATTACCGCCTCTGTTTTTCTTAATATCCGACCTCAGTTTTTTTACTTTCAGCCGCCGTTCCCGTGAAGCCTTTGTGGGCTTTGTTGCCCGTCTTTTTTTTGCTGTACGGGCCGCACCTGCAATTTTTGCTTCAAGCCGGAAAAGAGCTGTTTCTCTGTTTTTTCCCTGAAAACGTTCGTCCTGTACGTCGATAAACAGCTGCCCGTCGTTGTTTATACTGTTTAAAAGACGCTTTTTTACGAGTGCTTTTTCTGCGTCGGTGAGCCCGCCTATTTCTTCTATATTAATAAATGCATGAACTTTTGTGTTCACTTTATTTACGTTTTGTCCTCCGGCCCCTCCTGACCGCGAAAACGTCATAACAGTATGAGAAATAATACTTTCATGCAGTTCGTTTCTGTTCATATTACTATAGTAGCTTACGATGCAGGAAAAGTACACAGGAAACGTTATAACGCCGGAATTACATGTACTTTACATATAACATTTTTTTTATAGTGATTCTCATTATTTTTGTAGTATATTTTTTTATATGTCTACAGTAAAAACGCTTACGGCAGGAATGGAAAAGAAGTACGTTCTTTACACCTGTCTTTCTCCTCTCACGATGGTTGGAGAAGTCGTCATGGAGACGATTATTCCGTATATCATGGCTATGATAATAGACGTGGGCATTACGAACCGAGATATTAATTATGTACTCAGAACCGGCCTTATAATGATTGGGTGCGCATGTCTTTCTCTTATATGCGGTGTTGCAGGCGGACGTCTTGCGGCTGTCGCATCTCAGGGTTTTTCGCACAATCTGCGGCGGAATCTTTTTGCGAAGGTACAGGGCTTTTCGTTCGGTAATGTTGACAAGTTCAGTTCTGCTTCTCTTGTGACACGTCTGACGACAGATGTGACGAATACGCAGAATGTCTACCAGATGGTAATCAGAATGTCCGCCCGTGCACCGTTTATGCTTATTGCAGGTACTATTATGGCGTGCATGATAAATATGCAGATGGCGTCGCTTTTTCTGATTGCTATTCCGGTACTGGCCGTTGCGATCGGACTTATCGGTTCAACAGCGTATCCGCGTTTCGGTACCATGCTCGGAAAGTACGACAAAATGAACAACACTGTCCAGGAAAATCTTATAGCAATACGCGTCGTAAAGGCTTTTGTACGCGCAGACTGGGAGGATGAAAAATTCGACGATGCTGCAGACAGTGTCCGGGCGGCACAGGTAAACGCTGAAAAAGTGATTGTGCTTCTTATGCCGATCATGCAGATTGTCGTTTATGTTACAATGATTGCGGCGCTCTGGCTGGGCGGCAGAAAAATTGTTGTCGGTGACATGAAGGCAGGTGAGCTTATAAGTTTCCTGACATACATTACACAGATTCTTATGTCTCTCATGATGCTCGGCATGATTTTTGTCATGCTTGTTCTTTCACGTGCGTCAGTGCAGCGTATTACTGAGGTGCTTGACGAGGCAAGCGAGATTACGTCGCCGGCAGGAGGGCTTGGAGAAGTTGCGGACGGTTCAATTGATTTTGATCATGTTTCGTTCAGTTATGCAAAAAGGACCGATAATTGCATTTTGGACGACATAAACATGCATATAAAAAGCGGTCAGGTAGTCGGTATTATAGGTGGAACCGGTTCTTCGAAAACGACGCTTGTGTCGCTCATTCCGCGTTTGTACGATACTTTATCCGGGGCGGTGTGTGTCGGCGGTCGCAATGTAAAGGATTACGATCTGGTGCCGCTGCGGGACAGCGTTGCAATGGTCCTGCAGAAAAACGTCCTGTTCAGCGGAACTATCAGGGATAATCTGAAATGGGGCAGCAGGGACGCGACCGACGGGCAGATTACTGCAGCGTGCAGAGCAGCCGATGCAGACAGTTTTATCATGTCTTTTCCGAAAGGGTACGACACGGAACTGGGGCAGGGCGGTGTAAACGTTTCCGGCGGCCAGAAACAGCGCCTGTGCATCGCCCGTGCTTTGCTTAAGAATCCTAAAATACTTATTCTCGACGACAGTACAAGCGCTGTCGATACGGCGACCGAGTCCCGTATTCGTGCGGCGTTGAAAAGTACTCACCCTGAAACTACGAAAATAATAATAGCACAGCGTATATCGTCGGTGAAAGATGCTGACGTTATATTCGTACTCGACGACGGAAGAATCAGTGGATACGGGACGCACGAAGAACTTCTTCTGAATAATAAAATTTATAAGGAAGTATACGAATCGCAGCAGACGGGCGGTGATGCCGATATAGGCTCATCCGCAGAAGGAGGCAACTGATATGCCCGGGGCGAACCAGAGGAAGGGTTTTGCAAAACCGGAGAATGCGCGTGGAACTGTTATGCGTCTTCTCCGGTATATGGGAAAATACAGGACGCTGTGGATAATTGTGTTTACAGCAGTTATAACAAGCTCTCTTGCGGGAGTTGCCGGTTCATACATTATAAAACCTGCTCTTAATAAGTATATTATCCCGCTTATCGGTCAGCAGCATCCTGATATGAAAGGGTTTGCCTCGATGCTTATGACCATGCTCGTGATTTTTGCATTCGGTGCGCTTGCGACGTGGGTCAATTTCCGTCTTATGGTATTCATTTCAACAAACGTTTTATACAATATCCGTACCGATTTGTTTAACAGACTTGAAACACTTCCGATAAAATACTACGACGCTCATCCCCACGGAGAAATCATGTCGCGTTTTACGAACGATACGGATACTCTGCGCGATATGCTCAGCCAGAGTGTACCTCAGCTTATGTCGTCTGTCGTAACAGTGGCAGGTGTGTTCGTCATGATGCTTGTTCTGAGTCCCGTCCTTACTGCAGTGGTTATTGTTTCGATTTTTCTCATGATGGTCCTTGCAACGAAAATCGGGAAAAGAAGTGCGGCAGCTTTCCGCGACCAGCAGAAGAATCTCGGTATTGTAAACGGCTATATAGAAGAATTGATTGAAGGACAGCGTGTTGTAAAAGTGTTTAACAACGAGGATGAGTCGATTGCTCAGTTTTCCGTCCTTAACGACAAGCTCTGCGCTGCAGGTACGTCGGCAAATACATACGCCAATATTCTTATGCCCATGATGGGAAATTTGTCACACGTGCAGTATGCGCTTGTTGCAATTTGTGGAGCATTTCTCATCATAAGCGGTCATATGGATATTGGTACGATTGCAGCTTTTCTGCAGTATACAAGAAGTTTCAGTCAGCCGGTTACTATGATGAGTCAGCAGTTTAACAGCATACTGAATGCTCTTGCCGGTGCCGAACGCATTTTTGCAGTGATTGATGAGAAACCGGAAATTGACGATGGAACTATACAGCTTGTGAACGCGTACGAAGCCGGCAGCAGCACGGATAGGGACAGACGTCTTGTACAGTCGTACGCATTTACCGGTGAATGGGCATGGAAGAAGCCTGAAAATACTCAGCTTGAAAAACTCATGGGCGACGTTGTGTTCGACCACGTTACGTTCGGGTATGAGCCTGAAAAAATCGTTCTGCACGATGTATGTATGCATGCGCTTCCGGGACAAAAGATTGCACTTGTTGGTTCGACAGGAAGCGGGAAGACAACGACGACGAACCTGCTTACACGTTTTTATGATATTGCTTCAGAATGTGGTTCGATCACATACGACGGGATTCCGTTGACTCGAATAAAGAAGGACGATCTCCGCCGTTCTCTGGGCATGGTACTGCAGGATACTCATCTTTTTACCGGTACGGTACGCGACAACATCAAGTATGGGAACCTTGAAGCCAGTGAAGCACAGATAGAGGAAGCTGCAAAACTTGCAAACGCGGACACGTTTATACGCCATCTTGAACACGGATATGATACGGTCATTTCCGGCGACGGTGGCAATCTGAGTCAGGGACAGCGCCAGCTTCTGGCGATTGCACGTGCGGCAGTGGCGGATCCTCCGGTACTGATTCTCGATGAAGCCACAAGCTCTATTGATACGCGTACGGAAGCGATGATTCAGAAAGGTATGGACAGTCTTATGAAGAACAGAACGGTATTCGTAATAGCACACCGCCTGAGTACTGTTCGCAATGCGGATGAGATCATCGTACTGGAACACGGTATGATCATTGAGCGCGGCACACACGATGAACTTATGGTGAAAAAAGGACGGTATTATCACCTGTATACAGGCAACAGCATTGCAGTCGAGTGATGTCATATAAAAAAAACAGGGCAGATAAAATATTGCTGCCCTGTTCAGATATGATTCTGCCTGTTATTTTACGAATTCCTTTTTAAGAAAATCAAGATCAAGTTCCGGATAAAGCACATGCTTTGAAAGCAGCGCCTTTACGCGTTTTTTTGCCGCCTCTTCGACTTCCGGAGCAAGTTCAATTTTTCCTTTTGCCGGTTTTCCTTCCTTCGTAAGCCCCGGTTTTGTTTTCCTGAGCACGAAATCGATTATAGCGGCAACTTCCTTCATATCTTCTGTGTTCATACCGAGTGTCGTAATACCTGGAGTACCGACCCGGATACCGGACGTCCACCACGGACCGTTTTTGTCAAACGGTAAGGCATTTGCATTGAGCGTGACACCGCTTTTAAACATGGCAGCCTCTGCCTGTTTTCCGGTAAGACCATATGTGGTCACGTCTATAAGCATAAGGTGGTTCTCTGTTCCACCTGTCTGAAGCCTCATACCGAGTTTCTGGCATTCAGATGCAAGTGCCTGTGCGTTGGCAACGACATTATGGGCCCACTGCCGGTAAGCAGGGGTACGTGCTTCTTTGAAGGCGATTGCCTTTGCGGCGATAATCTGATTCAGCGGTCCTCCGAGCACCATCGGGCAGCCTTTATTAACGTCGTCGATAAATTCCTTTTTACAGAGTATGAGGGCACCTCTCGGGCCGCGGAGTGTTTTGTGTGTTGTCGTAGTAACTATATCCGCCCATTTTACCGGATCATAATCATCAGTGAAGACTTTTCCGGCGACGAGTCCTGCAAAATGCGCCATGTCAACCATTAATACAGCTCCGCATTTATCTGCAATTTCGCGGAAACGGCGGAAGTTTATTTTCCGGGGATATGCCGAGAATCCTGTCAGAAGAATAAGCGGTTTTACTTCCATCGCCTGTTTTTCTATTGCATCGTAGTCAAGGAGACCTGTCTCCCTGTCAACTGTATACGGATGACTGTCAAACATTTTAGCTGAAACGTTCATACGATAACCGTGTGTAAGATGCCCCCCTGAATAGTAATCCAACCCCATAAGTTTCTGATTACCCAGCTTTTTACGGAGAGTCTCCCACTGTGATTCGGTAAGATCCATGACACTTTTTACGCCGGATTCTTCAAGAGCCGGCATTTCAATTTTGTGATTGAGGATTGCCCAGTAGGCGACAACATTTGCATCACAACCGGCATGCGGCTGTACGTACGCATAATCTGCGCCGAACAGAGCTTCTGCTTCACGGGCAGCTGCGGATTCGACGGCATCAATGTTTTCGCATCCGCCGTAGTACCTGTGTTCCGGATAACCTTCTGCATATTTGTCGGTCAGCAGATTGCCCATAGCTGCCTGTACGTTAAGCGAACAGTAGTTTTCACTTGCGACAAGCTTAAGATGGGCGCGCTGCGTTTCAAGCTCTTTGACGATGCTGGACGCAATTTCAGGACCGACAGCAGCAACTTCCTGCAGATTTGCAACGTATGCAGTCATTGCAACATTCGGTTTTCCGTTACACTGGGCAAGATAATCTTCCAAAGGTGTAGACATTTTTATACCTCTCAAAAACTGTTTTTCCCCGGTCCAGGCGCACGGCCGCAGGTTCCCTTCACGATGGTAATTCATCTGAAACGCCAGAAGGATACTATATCATTATGATAGTAGAAACCTGGAGAATATTCAACATTGTTTCATATAACTCCGACATTATGCATAGCGTTTTAAAATACTTGACACGGAGCCATTTTTGAGTTAGCCTTAATGTGATTCTGGTTCTCTAAAGACAGTTCTGATGGACTTTCTTCGTTTTGAATGAATGTATGTTTCTTCAGATTACGGTATTCAGAAAACGCAGATTGCAGCTGGCATCAGCAAATAACAAGTGCCGTAATCGGCAAGAGGAACATGGGTATGTCCAAAAAAATTT
>JBAYAJ010000133.1:0-6870 GCA_041669845.1 Treponema sp. | reverse complement strand
TGCCGTAAACGAAACGTCGTGGAGCGACAGTCGTCCGTCGGAATGACGGCAGGTGACATTTTCCACTTTAAGCCGCAGCTGCGGATGAACGGGTTCCGTACGCTGAATGTCCAGACTTATACGCTCACCGACCATCTTTTCAATAAGCACGGACATATCACAGTCGGCAGTAATAAGCGTACCGGCATTTTTTCCGCGGCGGAGGACCGTTACACGGTCGGAAACGTCAAGTACTTCCTGCAGTTTGTGTGTAATGATAATAACGGACTTTCCGCCTGCCTTCATATTGTGCAGAACGGCAAACAGTTTTTCCGTTTCCTGCGGAGTCAGAACTGCAGTCGGTTCGTCAAGAATCAGTACGTCCGCACCCCGGTAAAGAGCCTTTACTATTTCCACCGTCTGCTTCTGGGAAACAGACATTTCGTAAATTTTTTTATGAAGATCAAGTTCGAAACCGTACGTATCAATAATAGCGCGGATATCTTTTTCAACAGCGTCCATATCAAGAACAGACGGCCCCGGAAGCCCGAGGATAATATTTTCGGCTGCGGTAAAAACGTTCACAAGACGGTAATGCTGATGGATCATGCCTATTTTAAGAGAAAGTGCATCCCGTGGAGAAGAAATACGGACTTCCTTACCGTGTACGAAAATCTGCCCCTCGTCGGGACGGTATATGCCCGACAGAATGTTCATGAGCGTTGTTTTTCCGCTGCCGTTCTCCCCAAGGACTGATAAAATTTCGTGTGCATAAATTTCGAGGTTCACCGCATCATTCGCAACAACAGATCCGAATCGTTTGGTAATTCCCCGCAGTTCTACGACCGGTATATCTTCCATATCGCCAGCTCCTGCTTTTAGGTATTTTTTTTAACTTGAAGAAGCAGACGCTCACAAAAATGAGCATCTGCCGTAAAGAATATGATTTTTTATTGAGCGGTAAGTTCTTTAATACCGTCGATACGGATATCGAATGCCGGTGCAGAAATCAGTTCAGACTCGTGGAAATAACCATCTTTAACGTATGCGGCATACTTTGCAAAATCTTTGTTCGAAGCAATTAAATCTTCAAGCTTTTTTCCGCCTACTGTAAAGGATTTCGTGTCAAAAACTCTGATTTTTCCTGCTTTGAGCGCAGCTTCTGCAGCGGTAACTTTTGCTTCTGTTCCCGCTGCCGCTACTCTGCCATTAACCGGAGTAATAAGAACTGCGTCAGCCGCATATCCTCTGCACCAGTCGGTCGCAATCGGTTTTCCTTCTTCTGCACACTGTCCGGCATAGGTATAATAAACACCCCAGTTGATTGCAGCGGAAGTGAGAGCAGCATCAGGAGCAACGGAAGTCATATCGACGTTGTATCCGACAATCGGTACTTTATGTGCTTCACATGCAGTTGCAGCGCCCGTCGTATCGGCATGCTGACTGATAAGGACACAGCCGTCGGCAATAAGCGCTTCTGCCGTTTCCTTTTCAAGCGTCATATCGGCCCAGCTGTTCGTATAGCGGACTTCCATTGTTGCCGACGGACAAACACTGCGGACTCCAAGGAAAAACGACGTATATCCGCTTACGACTTCAGCATACGGATACGCACCGACATATCCGATCCTGCAGTTCGCTGCAGTGATTTTACCTTTTGCAATCATCTCGTTAAGTTTAAGGCCGGCAACAATACCGCCGACATACCGTGACTCATAAACGGCGGTAAAATAGTTATGCATGTTCGGCAGTCTGCTTGAAGCCGCTTTATATCCGGTCGCATGGCAGAACTGAATGTCAGGGTATTCCTTTGCAGCCTGTATCACATAATCTTCATGACCGAAACTGTTCGCAAAAATAAGAGTACATCCCTGTGAAGCCAGATCGACAGCTGCATCGTAACATGTTTCATCTTCAGGAATATTCGTTTTTTCAATAACCTGAGAATCAGCAAGTCCCAGCGTTTTTTTCATTTCGGCAATCCCTTTCATGTGTGCTTCAGTATATCCTTCATTTGCATCACCAACATAAATAACACCGACTTTAAAAACGGGTGCCTTTTTTTTACCGGCTGCAAACGACATACTGACTGCAAGAACAGTTATTGCCAATGTTCCAATAATCTTTTTCAACATATCAAACCTCCAGCAACTAATCAGAAATCAGACTAAAAAGTAAAAGGAGTCACACATATTATCACCTGGACTGTAATAACATATGCAACTCCTTTGTCGCTTTTTATCAAACTTCTGAAGGCATAACTGTATCATTGTCATAAAATTATGTCAATCAACGGTTCCGTTACCTGCAGTTTTCTCTGCTGACGGGTGGTGTTCTTTTTCCACATTGACCAAAAAAATGCCAGCACAGACAAGAATAAGTGCTGCCGGAACTCTCCAGTCTCTGAGCGTACCGCTTTCACCAAGAAGAAGTGCGGAAAGAATTACTCCGAAAACAGGATTCATGAATCCGAATATCGTAACACGGGAAACATCGTTGTATTTGAGCAGAACAGACCACAAAGAATATGCAGCAGCAGAAAGTAACGACAGATACAGCAGCAGCAGTACGGCATGCACGGAAGTAAACGACAGCCTTCCTCCGGTAAAGTATCCTGCAGCACACATCACTGTCCCCCCGAATACAAACTGCCAGCCGGTCAGCAGCACAGGATTATCATATCGGGAAAAGAGCCGCAGCAGTACAGATGCAAAAGCCGCTCCGACAGTCGAAATAATCATAAAACCTTCTCCTGTGAGCGTAAAATGCATGTCCATATTCTGCATTCCGCCCGAACCTGCCAGATTGACGAGGATAATACCGGCAAATCCGATAAAACAGCCCAGCAGCTTCCTGACCGAAATTTTTTCCATGCGGAATATAAGGGAAGCTGTCAGTATTGAAAAGAAAACGTTAAGACTTTCAAGAATCGCTCCTTTTATACCCGTCGTATGCGCAAGCGAGATATAAAAAAAGACATATTGTATGACTGTCTGCACCAGAGCAAGGCATATAATACGTATAAATGTCGCGGATGAACGCGGCACGAGAATCTTTTTAGCCGCAACGCTGCCTGCAGCTGCTGCAAGTAATCCTGCAAGAAAAAAACGGCATCCGGCAAAAAGCAGCTGAGACGAAACGTCCGTCTTTTTAATCGACAGAACTGTATAACCGATTTTGATGACAGGGAATGCACTTCCCCATAACAGACAGCATACTAATGCAAGCAGTACAACAACGGGAGTACTCCGGAGACTAAATTTCATGGATAGATACTACCCCGCAGCTTCAGAACAAGTCAACCATACGTATAAAAAATTAAAATCTGATTTTAAAAGTTTTTTCTTCCATGTCGAGCGGAATATCTTCGGAACGAACCTTATCGATATATATAGAAGGACTCTTTTCAATCAGCTCCACGACGGCCGTAACCTCCTCTTCTTCACCCTGCACTTCCAGAGTCACGCTTCCGTCATATTCGTTACGCACCCATCCGGTAAGACCAAGGGCTGCTGCCGCATGGGAAGCCGTAAACCGGAACCCGACACCCTGAACACATCCGGTAAAATTGTATTGTATCCTCTGCTTCATTCATCGACCTCCGGAGCTGCCCGTGCTGTCTGCCGGTATTTTCAGTACGGATTGCGGCCCTGCGTAAATCATACTATACTTTTCCATGAAAAAAACAGCCGTTATTTTCCAGTCTGCAGTTTTACTTATCTGCCTGTCCGTATTCATATCCTGTGCAAGCCGTCCGGCACCGGACACGGCAGAAAGTGAACAACCGGTACCGGAGCAGCTGTACATACCGGAATCGTTCAACTGGCGGAAAGTCTGTACCGGAGTAGACCGCACAGACTTTGAGAACACCGCATTCCCCGTACGCTGGCATGCAGTCCGTATTGATCTTGGGACTGAAGGTCTTGAGCTTGCCGCTTTTCCCGGAATGGAACGTAAAGGAACAGAACTGCATGCAATGCGGACTGCAGACTTTGCAGGAAAATACGGCTGTACGGTGGCGGTAAACACATCTCCGTTCACGAAGAAAAAGCAGATTGTCGGCATACATATAGTACAGAAGATACCGTATTCACTCTGTATCCCGCGTTACTGTGCGCTTGTTTTCAGGACAATACCCGGAAACCGCACCTACTGCAGCGCATCAATAGTCGACAGCCAGACCGAGGAAGCGGTACGGGATGCGGAATATGCGTTCGGAGGCTTCTTTACGATACTGCGCAGCGGCAGTAAAAAAGAATTCCGGGTAACCAGATACGATTCGCGCAGTGGTGCAGGCATTTCAAAGGACGGACGGACGCTGTATCTGCTCGTCGTCGAGGGAGAACACCGGCACAACAGCATCGGCCTTTCCTATCCCCAGTGTGCCGGTATATTCAAAGCAATGGGGTGTACCGACGCAATGGAATTCGACGGCGGAAGTTCTTCCGATCTGTGCATCAACGGGAAAAGTGTGCTTTCGTACACCTGCAGAACAGTGCAGGCAGGAAGTTTCGGAATAAAAATCAGCAGTCCTGCGTACTGACAAAAAGCAATCTTTTCTGAAAAATTGATTTTTCGCATTTTTTACCGTATAATTTTTATTGTGAGAAATGCAAACAAGTCCATTATGGTTTTTAAGCTTATTTGCGTCCTCTTTGTAATATCCTGCATACAGGTGTGTGCTAAGCAGGTGCTCTTTATCAGTTCGTACAGTGAAAGTTACGAACTGGTCGGCCGGCAGAAAAAGGGGCTGCATGCAGTATTCGACAGTGCCGGAATTCCGCTTGACGTCGAATATATGGATATGAAGCAGTACAATACACCGGAAAATGCCAGACTGTTCTATGAACATCTTACGTATAAGCTCAGCTGCCATTCAAAATACGATGCGGTTATTACCGGAGATGATGCAGCGCTTCATTTTGTGGAAAAACATCAGGACGAACTCTTTAAAGATATTCCTATTGTTTTTTTCTGCGTCAATGACATAGCATACGCTGAACATTTCGACGGGAACCCCATGATTACCGGAACGGTCGAGAATTTTTATTTAAAAGATACGGTGGATATTGCGCTCAGGTTCCAGCCGCATGCTGAACAGATTACAGGTATTTATGACGATACGCTCTCGGGACAAGGAGACCGTAAACAATTCAATGCGCTCAAAAAACATTTTCCCGGATACACCTTCTCTGCTGTTGATTCGTCTGTGTGTACTCCTGCCGAATTCAGAAAAAATTTAACAGACATTCCTCCAGATTCTGTCGTACTATATCTTAATGCCGCAGAGGATAAAAACGGCACCCAGTATACAATTCCTGAAAGTGTCCGCCTCATTACAGAATACTGCCGTGCACCGGTTTACAGGACCGGAATCGGCGGAATCGGAGAAGGCCTTATCGGAGGAAAAGTTGTTTCATATGAAGACTCCGGAAAAAATGCAGCATTAATGGTTCTGGCCGTTTTCAACGGTACAGATATTGCATCTATGCCCGTCGTTACAAAAGGTGAAAGCAGATATATTTTTGATTACCGGATGCTGAAAAAATACGGAATCAGTCTTCCGCTTGTACCGAAGAATGCAGTTATTATTAATAAGCCGGAAACTCTGATGGAGCGGTATGAACCGCTTCTGCGGCCGGTACTCATAATTTTTTCAGTCGTACTGCTGCTGCTGATTCTCGTTTTCTATGACAACCTCCGCAGGCGGCGGTTTACCGAACGTCTGCAGTATCAGGCGGAACATGATTACCTGACAGACCTTCCAAACAGACGTTCCGCTCTGACACACCTTAGTAAACAACGGTACGGATTAACGCTCATGATGCTTGATATCGACAATTTTAAAAACATCAACGATACATACGGGCATACATGCGGCGATCAGATTCTGGTTGAAGTTGCTCATCGTCTAAATGAAGCATCAGGCACATACGACTCCAGCGCATTCCGGATCGGAGGCGACGAATTTCTGGTCATTACGCCGGAGCCTGATTGTGAAAAGACAAAAAATCTTCTTATGTATATACGGCAGCAGTTTCAAAAACCTTTTTTTATAAATGGACAAAAACAGTATTTAAAGAGCTGCATCGGTATAGTCTGTTCAAATTCAACAGGGAACCAGGTACAGACAGGCGATCTTCTGACAAAAGTCGATATAGCCATGTATGCAGCAAAAAATGCCGGGAAAAATTCATTTGCCTATTTTGATGCCACGATGAAAGCCGAGCTTGACCGGAAAAATCAGATAGAAACGCTGCTGAATAACGCCTGTCTCCATGACGGTTTCTTTATCGTATATCAGCCGCAGATAGACACAGACACTGGAAAGACATACGGATATGAAGCACTCCTGCGTCTCAAAGACAGTCAGATTGGAGCAGGACAGTTTATTCCCATTGCAGAAGAATCAGAAACAATTCTTACGATCGGGCGTATTGTAACCCGAAAAGTCATAGAGCAGCTTTCTCTCTGGAAAAAAGCAGGGCAGACAGTTCATCCGGTATCAATTAATTATTCAAGTAAACAGCTGCTCGACACGGAGTATGTCCAGTTTGTAAAAAACCTGCTCGATGAATATGACATTTCCCCCTCATTGATTGAAATTGAAATTACCGAAAGCGTATTTTTAAACAAAAGTGAAAAATCAATACAACTGTTCAGAGATCTTGCAGCATGCGGAATAAAGCTCTCCCTTGACGATTTCGGTACAGGATATTCGTCGATCAGTTACCTTACGTATATTCCCGTCAGTAAAATCAAACTTGACAAATCGCTCATTGATATGTATCTGCAGGAAGGAAAAGACAGTTTCGTAAAGAATATTATTGATCTCTCTCACAGTCTGGGACTGGAAATCACCGTAGAAGGAGTGGAAACGGAACATCAGTA
>JBAYAJ010000132.1:0-6959 GCA_041669845.1 Treponema sp. | reverse complement strand
GCGGCTTGCAGTTGTTAAAAAGCTGTATGATACTGCGGCACACTACGGAATAGCCAGGAAGAATATTATTATAGACCCACTTGCAATGGCCGTCAGTTCCGACGACAAAGCGCCGCCTGCAACGCTGGAAACGGTCCGTGCCGTTCACGACGCAGGCGGTAATACGATTCTCGGTGTGTCGAACGTGTCGTTCGGCCTGCCGGAACGCGAGCTTGTGACTGCGGCCTTTTTTACAATGGCCATGCAGAACGGTCTGAGCGCGGCAATCATGAATCCCCTTTCCGCGGAAATGCAGAAGGCGTACGCCTGTTACTGTGTCTTAAGCGGTCACGACCCGCAGTGTGCCGGGTATATTTCGTTTGCGGAAAAATATGCCGCGGAAAGAGAAGAATCGGTACACCCCGTCGGAACTGACGCACAGCTTGCCGCCCTCCGGCAGATTGCCGCACTGGCAGCCGCTGCAACAGGCGGAACGGTACCGTCTGTTGCGGCAGCATGTCTGCCGGCTGCGGGAGTGTCTTCCGCCGGAACAAAACAGCAGGGTACGACCGACAGTGGTGTTCCCTTATCAGGAAATGGCGTGCAGCCGGAAGAATCCCCCCTGAAGCACGCCATTATCCGCGGGCTCAAAGCAGAAGCAGCTGCGCATACGAAAGAACTTATTAAAACGACGGCTCCGCTTGCCATAATCGACGGCGAACTTATACCGGCACTCGATGTCGTCGGAAAGGGATTTGAAGCGAAAAAAGTGTATCTTCCCCAGCTGCTTATGAGTGCGGATGCCGCCGCTGCTGCGTTTTCCGTTATAAAAGAACATCTTGCAAAAACCGGAACACAGGGAAAGAGCCGCGGTACGGTTATTGTTGCGACCGTAAAGGGCGATATTCACGATATCGGAAAGAACATTGTTAAGGTGCTTCTTGAAAATTATGATTTTACCGTTATAGACCTTGGTAAAGACGTTCCGCCGGAAACGATCGTTGACCGCTGTGTACAGGATCACGTCATGCTCGTCGGACTGTCCGCCCTCATGACAACGACGGTACCAAGTATGGAAGAGACAATAAAGCAGCTCCGTCAGAAAGCTCCGTGGGCTAAAGTATGCGTCGGAGGAGCCGTTATGACGCAGGAATATGCCGGCATGATTCATGCGGACTTCTACGGAAAAGACGCCATGGCTACCGTAAAATACGCGCAGTCGGTGTTCCCGTCTGTATAAACCGTACAACAGCGGTGGTGCAGCCTGGAACGTTTTCTGCAGTTCAGTCTGTTTATCATAAAAAAAACAGCCTGATTCAGGTTTGTGTACCTGAATCAGGCTGTGTGTATGAACATACAAGAGAGGTATCTGTCTTATGCGGCAGATTCGATTGCAATGCGCTTAGGCTGAACGGCTTCGGTCCGCGGCAGTATTACCGAAAGAACTCCGTTTTTAAAGGATGCAGCGACCTGTTCGGTGTTTACATTGTCGGGCAGTGTGAAACTGCGGGAGAATGTCTGTAATCTGCGTTCCCTGATGAGCCATTTTTCATCCTTTTCAGCATCTGTTTTCTTATCTTCAGGCTCGTTTCCTTCCTCTGCAGAAGCAATCGTGAGGGTGTTGTGATCCAGCTCAATACTGATATCTTTTTCTGTCCGTCCCGGTAAATCCATCTCCAGCGTATATCCGTCTTTTGTCTCTTTTACATCGACATCAGGAGTTCCGCATACACTGCATCCGGAATCTGGTTCGTTGTCAAAAAGATTACCCATTACGTTATTCAAAAGTTCAAGTTCGTTCATCATATCAAAACCTCCACAGCTATTGATTTATATTTTTTCATCAGGTTTCGTCCTGACATTAAGATATATAGCAAGTACTGTGCCAATAACGTAAAAAAAGGGAATTGATGGAGAAAAATCGGAATAAAATGGTCAAAAGGGGGAATTCTGGTCGTATACTGGGGTTCTGAGAGACAAAAAACAAAAAGATATTGTCTCTGTACGTCCTTAAAATACTGACTAAGGAAAAAAGTATACAATTGGGTAAATTTGATACATTTAAATGAGTAAAAAAGACACATTTATCAACAGGTGCCTTTTTAACCGTTCCTGTATGTATTCTATTTTCCAAACAGTGTTTTTATAAGTTCTTTAATATCGCTGATTTTTTTTGAGCCTTTTCCGCTTTCCGGTGCCAGTACGGTGGTAAAGCCCATGTTTTGTGCTGTTTTTATACGCTGTGCGCTTCTGCTTACCGGGCGGATTTCTCCCGCAAGACTCAGTTCTCCTATAACCGCAGTCCCTGTTTCAAGTGCAATATCAGTGCGCGCTGAGTAAAGTGCAGCTGCCAGTGCCGCGTCGATTGCGCTTTCAGAAAGCCGCATACCGCCTGCGACGTTTATATACAGATCCTGATCTGAAAAATGGAGGCCGGTTCGTTTTTCAAGTACGGCTGCAACCCGGGAAACCCGCGCTGAATCGATTTTGTCGCTGTATACCCGGGAGAGTGATGCTTTTGCAGGCACGGTAAGTGCCTGAATTTCTACTATAAAGACGCGGCTGCCCTCAAAAACTGCGGTGCATGCTATACCTGCCGGCTGTTTCCCGGAGGCATTGGTTCCGGATGTACTGACGCGCCGCGTAATGAACAGCGCGGCCGGGTCTTCCACCTGGATAAGCCCTTTTTCTGTCATTTCAAAAATACCAAGTTCATCAACGGAGCCGAATCTGTTTTTTGCAGCGCGCAGAAAACGGAACTCGTCTGTGCTGCGGTCGAATGAAATGACAGTATCGACCATATGCTCAAGAGACTTTGGTCCTGCGATGAGTCCTTCTTTTGTCACATGTGCTGTCATGATGAGGACGGAATCGCGTTCTTTTACCCATTCGATCAGTTCATTTGCACAGTATTTGAGCTGGTTGACGGTCCCCGGTACCAGTCCTGCTTCGGCCGCATAGACAGTCTGGATTGAGTCGATAATCACAAGTGCAGGATTCTGTGCATCGAGCGCATCAAGAATGTCCTCAAGACGCATAGTACACAGCAGTTCAATACCTGCCGCAGGTACCCCGAGCCGTTCCGCTCTGTCCTTGATCTGCGCGGCAGATTCCTCACCGCTGACATAGAGAATGCGGGCCCCTTTGCCGAGCAGTTTTACCGTACCTGCTGCTGTCTGCAGGAGCAGTGTTGATTTTCCGATACCAGGTTCCCCGCCGATAAGTATGGCGGAACGTTTCATTGCACCGCCGCCGAGTACGCGGTCAAATTCTGCAATACCTGTCGAAAGTCTCATAACGTCCTGCGCTTTTACAGAGGAGAGCGGCACGGGTTTTATTTTTACTGCTGTTTCCGACCCCTGTCCTGCCGGTGTTTTTGCATTTGGGTCAAGTATGCATTCTTCAAGTGTGTTCCATTCTCCGCACTGGGGACAACGGCCAAGCCATCGCGGCTGAGAGTAGCCGCAGTTTGAACATTTATATACGATTGTACCTGTCTTTTTAGCCATCAGCCTTTTCCTGTGATCTGCCTAGAACAATTTTCTGCACTCAAGATAAAATCGTTTTTCATCGGCTTCTCCCATAGAGAAGCTTTTTCTGGGCAGCGGGCCGCGGGAGCTGATTGTTGTAAAGAAACTGTCTTTGTCGACGGGCGGCAGAAGTATTCCTGTCGTTCCCTGTTTTGAACCGAGCGTTATGGTTTCTCCGCTGCCGTGTATGTAATCAATTGTAAGGTTTTTTCCGGAGGCATTTTCTTTTTTTATAAATTCATCAACGACCGGCTGAAAACGTGCGACGGCAAGTTCGGTTACGGGTGTTTCAAGCAGTGTGTATGACATTTTTCCCGCTGTGCTGTATACGAAGCCGAACGACGCTGCTGATTTTTTTACTTTGTCCGCCAGTTCTTCTGAACTGCTGCATTCCCGTACACTGCCGCCAAGTTCTGTTCTGAGTACGGTAATGAGTTCCGTCGTTCCGGCACCAAACACTACACGGTGAATCGGTTCAAATGTAAGACCTTTGTCGTATATGTTTACCGCTTCTACAAGTGCATACCGTACACGGCTTGTCCTCCGCTCTTCATCGCTGAGCGTTGTTTTATATTCGTCCCACACGGCTTTTGCCGTTGCAAGCGAATGGTTACCGTCTCCCACTGCAAAC
Source organism: Treponema sp. (assembly GCA_041669845.1). GTDB lineage: Bacteria > Spirochaetota > Spirochaetia > Treponematales > Treponemataceae > Treponema_D. The sequence continues at coordinate 2,819 of JBAYAJ010000132.1, read as the reverse complement.
AGAAATGTACTACCGTCTGAAGCGGTGTTCGCCTGTGCAATTCTGGTGAGAGAAGTAAGCACTGTGTCATTTATTTTTTCGGGAACGGTCCATCCTGTAATATGTCCTCCGTTCATCATGAGGTCGCCGTCATATACAGGAGAAACCCCTGCTGTCTTTAAAATAGTGCCGGTTTCTTCTATAAGCTCGTGTGCAGGATCGTTTACAAGAAGCATAATATGAGGCAGTTCAAGTGGTGCGTTTTTTCTGATTTCTTTCCGCGGTGGAATGCGGTCAACAATCGTAGCTTCTGTTGCACGGATAAGAGCCTTACTGAACGGCTTCCATTCATATGTCTCCAGATCAATTGCTGTAACGAGACCATGCCGCAGGCGTCCGTATGCTGTCCGCCGTTCTATATATATAAACCCGTGCTTTTCAGGTGCAAAAACACCGTCTGTAATATACTGCTGCATAGTTGCTTTTATTTGTGCGATACGTTTTTCTTTATCGTTATCGTTAAGATAAACTTCCGGCAGAATGAGGTTTATGGTGCTTGGTTTTCCGTCTGCATTTTTTTCTACTTTTTTCCAGTAATCTCTGTTCTGTGTATACTGATCGCATGCAATCACAGGCCAGCTTTTTAAATCGGTGTTTTTTGGTAAAAGAATATTGGGAATCCGGATCCCTAAATCACTGAATGTTTTCATACTGAAAAAGTATACCGGTACAGCTTCTTTTATGCTATACTTAAAACATGCCGGATTTCAGTTACGGACAGGTTCAGCGTGCTTCTCAGGTGCAGAAACAGATTCTGTCGCAGAAACAGATTCAGGCACTTAATCTGCTGTCTATGAACAGTCAGGATCTGAGTGCAGAAATCTATAAGGCTGTTGATGCAAATCCGGTTCTTGAAGTCGTAAATGATTCATCCCTGCCGGACGTTTCTGTCCGTGTTTCGTCGTCGCTGCCGGGTGATAATACCCGGATTGGGTCCGTAACGGCATCAGGAATTGAAAAAGCGGAATAATATCAGGAAGCATATGAGAATGCTGCTGATACGGGGGAAACGCTTCAGGATCATCTGTTGTTTCAGCTTAATGTTATGAAGTTGTCTTCCGCTGAAAAAACTCTCGGTGAAGCGCTTATCAGAAATCTAGACGAAAACGGCTGGCATATTCTGGCGCCTGTTTCACTGCTCGATAAAGCCCGCTCTGAGCAGAATCAGAGGATGCTTGCAAAAGTTGTCGATATTGTTCAACGTCTTGATCCTGAGGGTACCTGCTGTAATAATATGGAAGAAAGCCTGCTTGTACAGGCTAAGATACGCGGAGACGCACCACCGCTTGCTTTGTTCATACTTGACGGCCATATCGATGTACTTTATTCAAACGACAGTACTCCGGACATAGAGCGGATCCGCCGCCGTTTAAAAAAACTGCAGGAAGAGCGGAGTAAACTTATGTTTACGGCTGTCTCTGGAGAAGGGGAGACGGACGTTACTTCCAGCGACGTAAAGCAGGCAATTTCGTTTATTTCACAACTTAATCCGCACCCGGCGCAGGGATTCGGAAGATCCGCTTCTCAGTATGTTCATCCTGATGTCCTTATAACAAAAGTCGAAGGTGAAATGCGCGGTTTTGATCCGTTGAAAGAAATGTTTGTTCCCTGTGGGAAGAATTCGTATTATCAGATAGTACTTGCCAATGATTTTCTTCCGGAAGTCCGTATTGTCAGGGGGCTTGACGGTGACGGATACAAGGGACTTAAAAAAAATATTACTGCTGCACGGCAGTTTCTTGAAAATCTTGCGTACCGGAAATCAATCATAATAAAGGCCTGCGGTATAATCGTCCGGGTTCAATCAAAATTCTTTTCATTGTCCGGGAAAGGATATCTTGAGCCGCTGACTCAGCGTGCACTTGCGGAAGAGCTTGGTGTACATGAGTCAACCGTTTCCCGCATGGCGAATGAGAAATATATTCAGACGCCGTGGGGACAGCTTTTTCCTGTAAAATATTTTTTTACAAATACTCAGGACAAAGTAAAATTTGCAATAAAGCAGATACTCGAAACTCAGTCAGCCGGCGGGAAACCTTTATCTGACCGGGCTATTGCAGAACTGCTTGAGAAACAGGAAATTTATGCAGCCCGTCGGACGGTGGCTAAATACAGGTCTGCACTTAATATAGAAACATCGTATTTCAGAAAAAATTGATTTTCCGGCAATCTGATTGTATACTAATAGAAGCAGCGGGTTACCGCTGCCTTGCCTGTACCGGAGAACGAAATGCAGGTGACTATGATTTACCAAGGAGTGTGCACGTATGACTAAAGCTGTATCGGCTGTCGGATTTGATTTAGAAAAAAAACAGTCGGAATTGATTGAAACGAAAATGAAACGCATTGAATATGCCGAAGACCTTATTGTTGATCTTACAATGCGCGTCAAACACGACAAAGCATACACTTTTGATGCAACGGTCAACTTCCGCTGGGGGGCGCGTGGACACGTAACAAGCGAGGATTTTGACTTTGCGGCAGGCCTGAATAAACTTATGGATGTGCTTGATACGAAAATAAAAAAAGAAAAAGACAAGATTCAGGAACACAACAAGTAATTTATATCCTATATATATGCCGACTGCAGAGGTCTGTATCCATTCTGCAGCCGGATCTGCAGATTGTTTGAGATTTCTACAAACGCTTCGGATACAGGTTGATAATTAATCGGTATACGTGTATAGTGTTTGTATGGCCGATAAGAAATTTACAGTTCTTGATCTTCTTGAACTTGATTTGTCCGGACATGACGCTCTTGATTTGACGTGTCTTGCGGG
>JBAYAJ010000131.1:0-6992 GCA_041669845.1 Treponema sp. | reverse complement strand
GAGACATTAGCACTTTTTGCAACATCATCAATATTAGCCATAGCGTTACCTTAATTTCTGCTTTTTATAGTATCATAACTCCAAATGGGAGCGCTGTCAATAAAATTTGGTATCGCTCCCATCTTAAATGATCTGGTGTTTTTTCTAACAAAAAAGTGTTTTTTTACCGGTTTACAGCGGATAGTGATGTTTTACAATTAATTATAGAGAAAGACGGCTGGCTGCACTTAACGGACGGTCTTCGCTTATATGTTATTACAGGAAACACGGGGTATGTTATGGATGATATTATTTTGAAAGTAGAGGGACTTTCAAAATCGTTTTCTTCGACAACAGCTGTTGCAGACGTATATATGAATTTCTATAAAGGAAAAATTCATGGTCTGATCGGAGAAAACGGTTCAGGAAAATCGACATTATCTAATATGATAGCAGGAGTTATTTCTCCTGATGCCGGAAAAATAATTTTCAAGGGAGAGGTATATAAACCGGCAGATTCAGCTGAAGCTGCAAATACCGGAATCAGTATGATAACGCAGGAGATGGGAACGATCGGTGGAATGACGATTGCCGAAAATATTTTTCTTGGCAGAGAGTTTCTGTTTACCGGAAAAAGCGGATTAGTAAGTACGCGGAAAATGAACAGGGAAGCGGCCGCAATTTTTAGAAAGACCGGCATTTCATATATTGATCCCCGGAAACCTGTTACATCGCTGTCGTTTGAAGACCGGAAAATTGTGGAAATTGCCCGGTCCCTGTATACGAATCCAAGTCTGCTTATCATCGACGAGACGACAACGGCTTTATCGCAGTCAGGGCGCAGTATTTTGTATTCGATCATGGAGCAGATGAAGAAAAACGGGCGGACAGTTATATTCATTTCGCATGATCTTGAGGAAGTCCGGGAACACTGTGATTTTATATCAGTTATGCGTGACGGGCATTATATCGATACGCTGGAAGTCAGAAACTGTACTGATTCACAAATCAGGGAACTGATGGTTGGGCGCAAAATAGACGGTTCATGGTACAGGACTGACGAAAGCGCAGCCTGTGGAAATTCTATTGTCCTGTCATGTTCGCATGTAACAACTGCTCTGCTTGATGATGTTTCATGCGGACTGCATCAAGGTGAAATCCTTGGAGTCGCAGGTTTAACCGACAGTGGAATGCACGATTTTGGGAAAGTATTGTTCGGACTGACAAAACCTCAGACCGGCACAGTCGTAGCAGCATATAAAGGGGAATCAAAAGAAGTAAAGAATCCAGGAAATGCCATAAAATTGAAAATAGGCTATGTGTCAAAAAACAGGGATGAAGAAGCGCTGATGCTCCTGTCCAGTATAAAGGAAAATGTCGCTCTGCCGTCTCTTGATATGCTTGCCAGACATACCTTCATTTCACCGGCAAAAGAAAAAAAACTGGCACAGTCGGGTGCTGACGTCATGCAGATAAAAATGAGGGACATAGACCAGTATGTCATGTATCTTTCAGGCGGGAATAAGCAGAAGGTCGTTCTGGCCAAATGGCTCAGCAATGAATCACAGGTCCTTATTCTGGACTGTCCTACGAGAGGTATCGATATCGGTGTCAAAGAATCTATTTATCAGCTGATGAAAAAACTGAAAAATGAAGGTAAATCAATTGTACTGATTTCGGAGGAACTTCCGGAAGTAATAGGAATGAGTGACCGCATTCTGGTATTTAAAGACGGAAAAATCAACGCAGAGTTTAAACGGAAAAAAAATCTGGCTCAGACGGATGTCGTAAAATATATGATCTGACACAGGCATCGGCTGCCTGACTTTCAGCCTTTACTTAGGAGATTACCATGAATTACTACGGAATAACAAAAGTTGTAAAAGGAATACATCTGTCCGGAAATATTTCCGAACGGGAGAGGCGTACTCTCCAGTCGCTTTTTCCCTTTATCGGATTACTGTTCATCATTATATTTTTTCAGGTGACGACGGGCGGCCGGATGCTGACTTCCAGAAATCTGCGGACTATTTTTAATCAGGCATTTCCGGTTCTGCTTGGAACGTGCGGTGTATCTTTTGTACTTGCACAGGGAAATCTTGATTTTTCACTCGGCTCCATTGTGGGGACAGCGGCCTGTTTCGGTTCCCTGTGTGCCGGCGGCGGACTGTTTTTTTCACTTGCGGCATCTCTTCTTGCCGGACTGCTGATCGGGTTCCTGAACGGAAGTATTCACGCATTTTTTAATGTGTCGGGTACCGTTGTAACGCTCTGCACGCAGTTCGCGTTCAGAGGTGTTACTATTATTCTTGGATCTGCAGGACTGTTTCTTCCTCTTGCGTGGAGCTGGCTTGATTCTGTCCAGCTCAAAATTCTGGCGGCAGTTTTTGTGTTTGCTCTGGTATTCTTTCTTTTCGAATATACGAAGTTCGGAAAATATTCAAGAGCTATCGGTGCGGGAAGTAAAGCCGCTGTTCAGTCCGGTATTCCGCTCAAAAAGATGAAACTCCTTGCCTATATGTTCAGTGGTATTATGGCCGGGCTGTGCGGCTTCTTTGCGCTGGTACGGGCAGGATCAGTTGCGCCTACAACCGGTACCTTTTTTGAGATGAACGTTCTGCTTGCACTTGTTCTGGGAGGAATGCCTATATCGGGGGGCAGTGCGGCAAAGCTGCGCAGTGCACTTATAGGGAGCGCCATGTTTGCCTTTCTTGCAAACGGTCTGATTATCTGGGGTATAAACGACAGTATACAGCAGGGCGTAAAGGGAGTCATCCTTTTGATCGCCGTCGCGCTGTCATTTGAACGGGAAAATGCCATAACAATAAAATAAAGAAGTTTTCATATCAGGAGGTTCACTTATGAAACGGAATTTTCGTGCAGCAGGAATAGTTCTGGCCGGTATGCTCGTGTGCATGTCAGTCTTATTCAGCGGATGTTCAAAACAGGCCGGGAAAAGTGCCGCAGCAAAAACTGGTGCGGTAAAACCAAAAGTCGGCATAGTTATCTGGGGATCTTCGGATGCACTGGCCCGAATGTCGATAAAAATCATGTCCCGGCTGGTTGAACTTTCAGGAGGCGAGTCGGTAGTAAATACCGACGGATATTCTCCTGAAATTCAGATTCAGGCTGTAGAAAATCTGATTGCCGGCGGATGCAACGGTATAATTATTGTTAATTCGTCCGACACCATGCTGCCGCGCCTTGCACAGCTTTGTGAAAACAGTCAGGTATACTGGGGGCTTATGTGGCGCAGAATTATGGATCCCGCAATTGCAAAGCAGGTGGAAAGCAGTAAGTATTTTATCGGGTACACGGCCGAAGACGAAGAAGAAATCGGCTACAGGATGGGCAGGTCGCTGGCAGATGCCGGATGCAAGGAATGTGCAGTCGTAACGCGCGATGTCGGAGATACGACCCACGACAGCCGTAACAGGGGATTCGACAAGGCATGTGCGGAGACGGGATTAAAACGGGTAGCTGAAGTCCGCGGTTCGCTCGGATCCCAGGGCGTTATGGAAGCGGTGGAAAAGTTCCTCATCGGGTATCCGCAGCTTGACTCGATATACCTTACAGGTGGAACAGACGGATTCCTTGAAGGTGCGCTTGCTGCCCTTGATAAACACGGGAAGCGCGGGAAAATCAAGGTCGCCGTTGTCGATTTTATAGATGCGGAACAAATGAAAAGTTATCTGAAGGACGGTACCCTGTATGCTATTTCCGGCGGACATTACGTCGATCCTGTGTTTACGATGTCTATGATTGTTAATGCCATTCAGGGAAACAGACTTTCCGAGAAAGCAGAAGGCATCAGTCTGCATTTTATTAAACTGAATTCGTATGACGACGCGGTAAATTACTATAAATATGTGGAAAACGAGCAGGACAATATTTTAGCATATAATGATGACGAGCTTAAACAGATGATCAGAAAATATAATCCCGCATTAACTGTTGACGACCTGCATACCAAAGCTGCTTCTTACAGCATCGATGACGTTATGACTCGTCACGGAAATAAATAATAAAAACAGGAGACCTGAATGAATACTGCTTCAGTACGGAAATTTGCACTGCGTGTCTTAAAAACGCTTGCACTGCCGCTTGTTGTGTATCTTTTTTTCAAGATGCTTCGTCCCGATACATTCGGCTCTCCTGCTGCACTGTACATTATAGCGCAGCAGACGACAATAACGCTTATTATTTCTCTGGGAATCTGCTGCAGTATGGCTATCGGAATATGGGATTTCAGCCCCGGGGCCATTGTAACGCTTGCTGCCCTCATCTCGGGATATTACTGTTCCCGGTTCGGACTGGCTGGTTTGATACTCAGCGGTTTAACTGCAGGACTTTTATTCGGACTGATAGATGCCGTGTTGTATTCTGTTCTGAAAATTCCTTCAGTTGTCGTTACAATAGGATTTCTGCTTGTCTATGAATCACTGGGAACTGTATATAAGGGCGGGAAGGGATTCTCCATTACGCGTGCACAGGCTGTACTGGGATCTGCACCATGGATTTTCCTGATTACCGGAGCTCTTATTGTGATTATGTATCTTCTATATAATAAGACAAAATTCGGGCTCCATGTGAGGGCTGTCGGAAACGGGGAATTTATCGCGAAAACAGTGGGGATAAACCCGGCGAAAGTAAAATTTTCTGCATTTTTTGTTTCGGGAGTTTTTTTCGGGATTGCCGGAATTATGATGCTCAGTTACAGTACTGCCATTGCTCCCGAAAAAAACATGGCGACAATGTCCATAACGTTTGATGCGATGATGGGCGTCTTTATAGGATTTGCGCTTTCCGGTGTCTGTAATCCGGTTATCGGTACCGTGATCGGAAGTTTCTGCATGAAACTTCTTTCCGCAGGCCTTGTGGCTGTCGGTGTTAATGGAACATGGCAGAAGGTGATTGTCGGATTATTCCTGTTATTTTTCCTGTGCTTTGCTCAGATAAAGGAACTTGTCCGGAAAGCGATACCGCGGAAAGATGCGGCGCTGTAAAACAGGAGGTTAGTATGTTTTTTGGAGCTGATTATTATCCCGAGCACTGGCCGGAATCACGGTGGACTCAGGATGCCGGACTTATGAAAGAGGCCGGCATGAATATTGTCCGCGTCGGCGAATTCGCGTGGGCTAAATTTGAACCGTCTGAAGGAAACTACGATTTTTCATGGATGGACAGGGCTCTTGAGGTTCTGTATGCACACGGTATCCGCGTTGTAATGGGTACTCCGACAGCAACGCCTCCGAAATGGCTGATGGACAAACATCCCGATATTTACCGGGTTGATGAAAAGGGAATCGTACAGGGATTCGGTTCGCGGAGACATTACTGTTACAACAATCCTGTCTACCATCAGTACACTCAGAAAATCGTTACTGCAATGGTGGAACATTACAGGGATAATCCTGCTGTTGCTGCATGGCAGATTGATAACGAATTTACCTGCGGCGACGGTATGTACTGTTATTGTGAAAACTGCCGGCAGTCGTTTATCAGGTGGCTTAAAAACAAATACGGTTCGCTTGACTCATTGAACAAAGCATGGGGCACCGTATTCTGGAGCCAGACATATACGGACTGGGACCAGATTATAGTACCGAAATATGCGACAGCAGCGATGTTCGGAAATAACGGCCATAATCCGGCACTCAATCTTGATTATTCGCGTTTTTCTTCCGATTCGATCATAGATTACTGTGCGCTGCAGAGTAAAATTATTCATGAAAAAACGAAAGTTCCGGTAACACATAATGTTGTGTCGGAACTGTATAATTATTATGATATTGCTCCGCTTATAGATGTCGCTTCGTACGATAATTATCCGCAGAGTCCGTGGGGAGAATTTCTCGGAAGTGAACCGTATGATCCTGCATTTTCAATGGATATTGAGCGGGGGATTAAGCAGCAGAATTTCTGGGTCATGGAAGAACAGAGCGGCCCGTGCGGCTGGGATTCTCTGGGTGATACCCCGAAGCCCGGGCAGATTAAGTTATGGACGTATCAGGCACTTGCACACGGAGCGGAATCGATACTCTATTTCCGCTGGAGGGCACCTCTTTTCGGAACGGAACAGTACTGGTACGGGATACTTGATCACGACGGTATTCCCCGCCGCAGGTACAATGAAATAAGCCGGATCGGACAGGAATTTCCGGCACTGAGCGCATTGAATGATAAATCTTCAGTGTGTACCGACATCCTTCTGATCCGTTCATTTGAACAGCAGTGGTCGCATACGTACCAGAAGCATAATTTTAAATTCAACTACCGTAATTATCTTCGTTCATTGTATGCGGGATTGTATGCGGATCATTATTCGTGTGATGTCACGGGCGCGTCGGCAGATTTTGACAGATATAAAGTAGTATTCGCTCCTGCATATAACCTGATGACTGATGCGGAAAAGATGAAGTTTGAAGCATATGTTAAAAACGGCGGGACACTTGTTGTTACATTCCGTTCAGGGACGAAGAACAGCGATAATTCGATGACAGAAAGAACACTGCCCGGTTATTTCGCGGACGTCGCCGGTATAGAGCTGGAGGAATTCGATTCCATTAACGGCAGCCGTACGGTAAGCGTCGAAGGCAGTTTTGGTAAAGGTTATGCCTCTGTTTGGGCCGACATCATCAAGCCTGTGACCGCAGAATCCGTCGCCTGGTATGCAGATGAATTTTACAAGGGGAAGGCTGCTGTTACGGTCAACCGGTACGGTAACGGCTCTTGTTATTACATTGGATGCGATCTTGATGAAAAAGCAACATCCGCTCTTCTTCAGATGATTTGCAAAAATGCGGCGGTTGGACCTGCATTTGAAGATGTTCCGGACGGTGTGGAAGTTGTGAAAAAAATGACGAAAGACGGCAGAGAATTCCTGTTTATACTGAATTATAATCCGGTACGGGTAACGCTGCCGCTCAGGCGGACATACCGCAATGTACTGGCAGAAGAAATGATTTCCGGTTTTCTTGAAATACCGGGATACGGAACTGCCGTTATTATGT
>JBAYAJ010000130.1:0-7012 GCA_041669845.1 Treponema sp. | reverse complement strand
GCTGAACGTACCGGCGCCGCCTTCACCGAAACAGTAATTGCTGTCTTTTCCGACAATCCCCTTAGTGCTGATTTCCGCGATGTCTTTTTTACGCAGGGACGTTTCAACGCCGCGTTCTATAATGACAGGCTGAATGCCTGATTCAAGCAGACGGAGTGCGCCGAAAAGTCCTGCCGGCCCTGAACCGACTATAACGACGCGGTGTTTCATATCGGCATGTTTCCAGACAGGACAGGAAGCTGCCTGAGCCTCCGGTTTTTCACCGATATATGCTTTATACCGCAGGCACAGTTTTACCTGGCCGTGACGTGCATCTATAGATTTTTTGTCAAAAACAAGATGTATACTGTCAGGAGATACCTGTATACCTTTCTGAAGAAGTATCTGAACAGCTTTCTTCTGAATCAATGCAGTATCAGCTTCTTCTTCCGGACGAACTATGAGTGTAATTTCTGTAATCATTCATACACTATACCGTATCCTGCAGTAATTATCACGCTGTTTCAGGTTTTATCCGGAAAGTATTAATATCGGACAATACACTGTTTATGCTCGACATATTTTTATTTGATATTTCAGATACAGTATGGACCGTATCAAGTATCTCTTTCGTATTTGTATCTATATCCGACATACTGCTGTTTACCGTCTCTGTCATAGCAGCCAGTTTTTCCATTTCAATTCCTATTTCCCTGCTGCCGAGAAACATTTCCGCCGAGCCGGAACGGACAAGAGTCGTGGAATTCTGAATATCCTCAATGGCCTTGATGATATCGTGACCGTTCGTATTCTGTTTCTGCAGTACACTTGTGATATTCTTCTCTTTTACATCGACTTCCTTAATCAATCCGAATATATTCGTAAAAACAGTTTCAACGGAAAGCGCTGAATCAGCGGCGGAATTCAGCGACGACTGTACAGTTTTTAACATAGTCTCAATTTTACCGCCTTCCTTGTCGGATTGTTCGGCCAGCCGCCTGATTTCCTGTGCTACAACCGCAAATCCGTTACCGGCAGATCCTGCGTGTGCAGCTTCAATCGCTGCGTTCATTGAAAGGAGATTTGTCTGTGATGCAATTTTTTTGATAAGTCCGGAAGTTTCAGACAGAATGACGGACTGCTCATTTACGGTCTTTATGCTGGAAACACTTTTGTTGATCTGTGAAAGTCCGGACTCGGCGCTTTTTTCCAGTTCTGCAACCGACGCTGCATTAGCTGAAAGCATCGTACCTACCGCCTGAATATTTTCAATAATCTGCTTTATAGCGGCGGAAGACTGTTCGACGCATGCAGACTGCTCTTCTATATGCCCGTTCAAATCAGTAATATTCTTTACAATCTGATTCACCGCCGCTATCGATTCAGTCACGCCCGTTGAATGTTCCTGCATCTGAGTAATAACAGCATCTGTTTTTTCTGTTATTATCCGTACCTTCTGGCGGGAAATTTCCATATTTTCATCGAGCATCCGGCCGATCTGCTGCATTTCCACACTTTCGCTCCTTATGAGTCCCACAGAGGAACTTATTTTTTCCATCGTCTTATTAAAACTTTCGGAAAGATCGCCGACTTCATCCCGTGAATTAACAGAGAGCCTGACCGTAAGATCTCCGTTTCCTTCGCTGATGTTCTTCAATGCTACGGCCGCATTGTTCAGTGGATTCGTAATTTTCCGGGACACGGCGGCAGTAAGCAGAATACACACAAGCAGCAGAATAACGAAAGCTGCAATTACAAAAACAACCAGATAAATGCCTTTCTGCATGAGCGTCAGAAGCGGAATTTCTACAATGAAAAACCACGGGACAGATGTACCGTCGACGTAGACCGGTGTCACGACATGAAGCAGTTTTTTAAATCTGCTTCCTGTAGTGAATACAACGGGTTGTTTTAAAATCCGTGCATTCTGGAAATACGTATTGTGCAACGTGTATAATTCAAAAGTCTGCCCCTGCATTTTCTGTTCACGATGACCAAGAATCACACCTCTGCTGCTTATAAAAACTCCGTATCCGCTGCGGTAAATCTGCAGAGAGGAAAGATATTTATTTATCAGGTTCAGGCTCACATCAATACCTGCAATTCCGCAAATGGTTTTATCCTTTCCGTAAACAGGAGCTACTGCTGAAACAATATAATCGCGTTTTCCGGCAGCGATCGACAAATGAGGTTCAAGCAGATGGGGACGGTTGTTATCAGTTACATACCTTATCCATGTTGCATCCTGAACAGGAAATTCATCCTGAGTCAGATTATTTTCCGACCTGGACCAGCTTACGGCAAACGGGCTTGATCCATCACTTTCGGCAATTTCCGGATTCCATACCACCCATGCGCAGACAGTATTCTGGCTGGTACTTACTTCCTGTTTTACAAATTCGGAAATGGATTCTTTCCGGAATTTTTCAGGGATAGAATTCCAGCCTGAAAGAACAGAAGCAAAAGAGGCTACGCTGCTGACAGTGCTGGTAAGACTGATTACGGCCTTTTTTGATTCATTATCGGACACGTTTATTATGTGGTCCTGCATCAGGCTGCTTGTAACGGCAATTATTTCTTTACCTACAACAGCTATTGCAATGACCGAAATTGTAATTATCCCTATGCTTATATATTTTGTAATCTGACTTTTAATTGACGTATGCACGTACCGTTTCCCTGTTCTGTGTTTTTTCATTTCTTTACCTCCTGCATATATGCTTCAGGTTAAAAAAAAGCGGCGGCACAGTATTCTCTCTGTGTCGCCTTTGACTGTGCGAAGTATATTTTAATTATCCATATAAGTCAATAATATATAAAATAATACACAAAAAGGTTTCTCTTCGGTATAATCACTATCATGCAGTCTCTATTCGTGCCTCAGATCATCTGTACGACTATTCTTATCGAAAAATCACCACAGGCCCTGCCGCTTGGTGCTGCCTGTATTGCATCGGCACTGAAACACGACACATTAACCGCGGGGAAATATAAAGTTGTTCTTACAAGCGTGTCGGCAGAAGACAGAGATTTTGCAGATGCACTGCAGGCAGGGAACGCAGCTTTCCTCATGGCCCGCAAACTGCTCTCTTACGGAATTCCTCAGTTTATCTGCTTTTCGATCTATGTCTGGAACAGGAATATTCTGGAGCAGACTGCAGAAGAAATAAAAAAACAGTATCCGGAAATAATCTGTATCGCAGGAGGGCCGGAAATTACCGCAGATCCTTTCAGCAGTACATCATTCGATTATACAGTTGCAGGAGAAGGAGAAACTGCGGTTCCCAGTCTTATTGCCCTGCTTGCTTCAGGGCAGGATGAAACAGGAAAGCTTCCACAGGGAGTGTTCAGTCCCCGGAAGGAACATCAGACTGCTGCATCTGCATTTCCGCATGCCCTGCCGCCCGATATCAACAATCTTATATCCCCATGGCTCGATGGTACGATTGATCCGCAGAACTATGGAGGCGTACTCTGGGAACTGGCACGGGGATGTCCTTTTAAATGCGCATACTGTTATGAATCCAAAGGGGCAAAAGAAGTCCGTTACTTTTCCATGGAACGTATTGAAAAAGAACTTGACTTTTTCGCACGGAAAAAGGTCCCTCAGGTTTTCGTTCTTGACCCAACATATAATGCAGACAAAAAAAGGGCACTCGAAATACTGCATCTTATATCGCAGAAAATATCAGGGACGTTTTTTTATTTTGAAGGGCGTGCAGAGTTTATTGACAGAGAACTGGCTGAGGCATTTACAAAAATCCCCTGTGCACTCCAGATAGGCCTTCAGAGTATGCACGAAGAAGTACTTGCAAAAGTACACCGTACACTGGCAAAAAAACTTTTTATAAAAAATATAGGAATTTTAAATCATACCGGTGTAATATTCGGTTTTGACCTTATATACGGGCTGCCGGGAGATACTCTTCCCGGATTCTGCGAAAGTATCGATTTTGCACTATCGCTGTATCCAAACAACCTTGAGCTCTTCTGTCTTTCTGTATTACCGGGGACGGACTTATATGATACGGCGGAAAGGCTCGGCCTCGTATGGGATAAAAAACCGCCCTATCACGTTCTGTATACAGACAGATTTTCTTCAGACAGTATGAAGAAGGCAGAATTGATTTCCAGGGCATGCAGCCTGTATTACAATCAGGGAAGGGCAGTTCCATGGTTCAACAGTATATTGCGGCCGATTCACTGCAAACCATCTGTATTTCTGGCAGATTTTGCTGCGTGGTTAAAGGTGAACCATAAAGACATATGCACACCCTGTAAGACGGCATTGTGCCTGCCTCACGAACAGATAGAAAAAATCCAGCTCGAATTTATACAGAAAAAATATACAGAAAAAAAAGCCTCATCACTTCTCCCTGCCGCCGAAGATATTATAAAAATGAACGGGGCATTGTCACGTACGCAGGCTGACGGTATAATGCAGACCCTGTACACACGGTTCCATCCGGATGATATTATGTCCGAATATGCGTCGGATATAGCTTATTTTGCAAAAAATGCGGAAAAGAAGTGGTATACCGTACAGACATTCATGACAAATAAAGGAGCGGACTGGAAAATACTCCGATAAAAAAAACAGTAACTGCCTTTTAAATAATTCTTTTCTGTTTCCATTTTCCGCGTTTAAAACGCCAGATAAAGCAGACTGATCTTACAATCCAGACAAGAATCATGGCAAACCAGACCCCAAGTGCACCGAAATAAACCGGCCAGTTAAACATATTCTGTATGCCCAGTATATCCGTTCCCCTGAAAACGTAGCTCATACCGATTCTGACCGCCCACATGGAAATCATGGATATAATCATGGTAAAAGGAGCATCGCCTGAAGCACGAAGCGCATTCGGGAGTGTGAACGACAGCGGCCATATAACCATAGCACACAGGCCGTGTGTCAGTGTCATATACCATCCGAGTCTTGTTGTCTCAGGTGAGAGATTATAAAAACCAAGAATCCGGTATGAGCATATAAGAAGCGGAATATTAAGTACAATCATTGAAACATATGCGATAAACATAAGTTTCTTTGTATAATACACAGCCTGGCCGGGTTCTCCCGCTCCCATGCATTGCCCCACAACGGTAAGCATAGCAAGACCAATTGCAGCTCCGGGAAGAACCTCAAAGGATGCAAGTGTATTACCTGCTGCGTTTGCTGCGATCGCAGTAGTTCCGTACGTTGCAATAAGAGAAAGAACCAGAATCTTTCCAATCTGAAACATACTGTTTTCAAGGCCGTTCGGTATACCTACCGCAAGAATTCTTTTTACAAGTGCGCCGTCGAATTCAACATGGCAGATTCCGCGTATAGAAATTGCAGGACGTCCGTTATACTTCTTTGCTCTGTACAGAAGTACAAGAAGTACTACAGCGGCGACGGTACGTGAAATAAGTGTCGGGACAGCAGCACCTTGAACACCCCAGTGCATCCCATACAGCAGTAATGCATTCCCGCCTATATTCAGTATATTTACCAGCAGAGATATAAGCATTGAAATACGGGAATTTCCCTGTGCACGGAATAAAGCAGCACAGGCATTATATACCGCAAGTGCCGGCAGCGCCAGAATTGTAATAAGGAAATAGGTCTGCGCATTACTCATAACGTCGTCTGATATTTCACCAAAAACAAGGGACAGAAACCGTTTATAAAATATGAGACAGGCAATCATTATCACGAATGCAACAGAAACGATCGTATATAACAGCTGTTTTGCCGTGCGGGATGCCATATCATGCTCTCCGCGCCCGATATATTGAGCTGCTACAACAGCCCCACCTGTACCAAGAGCAGCAAAAACTTCTACAAGAAGTACGTTAATAGAATCAACAAGCGACACCCCTGATACCGCTGCTTCACCGAGAGATGAAACCATAACGATATCGGCCATACCGAGAAGAATAGAAAGAAGCTGTTCAATAATAAGAGGCCAGATAAGCCTCCACAGACTGCGGGAGGAAAATAATCTGTCAGACATCTCAGCGGTTCGTTTTTACAGTATTGATTTCAAAAACTGCTGCAACCGTTCACTCTGCGGATGCTGAAAGATATCGTCCGGAGTTCCCTGTTCCGTTATCTGACCGTCGTACATAAATACAGTTTTATTTGAAACCTCACGAGCAAACCCCATTTCATGAGTAACAACTATCATGGTCATACCGTCTAAAGCAAGCTGCTTCATAACAGCAAGAACTTCACCTACGAGCTCCGGATCAAGTGCAGACGTCGGTTCGTCGAACAACATTGTCTTTGGTTCCATTGCAAGAGCACGGGCAATAGCAACACGCTGCTGTTGTCCTCCGGACAACTTATTCGGGTATGCATCGATTTTATCTGCCAGACCGACACGGGTAAGCAGATCGACTGCACGGTCCCTGGCTTCTGTCTCACTCAGTTTACGGACATGCATTGGAGCAATCATGACATTCTCAAGTACCGTTTTATGCGGAAAAAGATTAAAACGCTGGAATACCATACCTACTTCCAGAAGTTCCTCATGCATTTCTTTTGCCGGCAGACGGAATTTCCGTACTCCGTTCTCGTAGTCGTCAAGCAGGCGGTCATCAATATATATTTTTCCGTTATCAATAGTTTCAAGATGATTAAGTGTGCGCAGATACGTCGATTTCCCTGCTCCGGAGGGCCCGATAATACACACCACTTCCTTCGGTTCCACGGAAAGTGATACATTCTTCAAAACCTTTAGTTCTCCGAAGCTTTTGCAGATATTTTCCGTTTTTATCATCGACATATACATTACCTCACTAGTATAAAAACACGGGCCACCAATACCGCCCGATTTTTTCATCAGCTCCTGAAATAATGCTCTGTGCATTATTCAGCGCTTTCTTAAAATATCACATATAAAACGTTCAGAAGCAGGATACAGTCGACACAGGTTACTCGTATACTGCAAATTTCTTTTCAAGTTTATTGAACACAAATGTAAACACCGCGGTAATAATAAGATACAGAATCATGGCAGGAATATAAACGAGCGCAGATGCTGTT
>JBAYAJ010000129.1:0-7066 GCA_041669845.1 Treponema sp. | reverse complement strand
TTTTTTAAAAAAAAAAAAAAAAAAAAAGCCTTGTGGCAACTTTTTTTATCAAAAATTGCATAAATTCGTTCTTTAAAATCGAATTGTACTATATGAACAGATTATATTCTCTGATATTATCAGCAGCGGCACTTATTATCTCCTCTGTTTTTTGTTCCTGCTCTGAAACCGCAGATTCAGCTCTCCGGACTGAACCCATTACGTTCACACTCCCGGTCTGGCCGCCGGAAAACGCTGTACCGTATCCTCAGCTTTTATACTGGAATATACAGTATTACTCCGGAAATTCGTCAGGTACGTTTAAGCTGCCTGTACAAGACACGACGGGTGCATCGTTTAAACTTGAGATCCAAAGCGGTATTCCCTGTGCAATAACAGCACAGCCGGTTACCAGAACAGCAGATATCAATCAGGTATTTTTTTATCCTGCCGGATGTATTTATCCGGCGGACAGCATAATCTCGTGGGAAAACGGTTTTCCTGCATCGGTTTGCATGCAGTTGTACCGTTCCCCGGAAACAGATACAACGGAAACTTCCGCATACCTTGGAAAATTCAACTGGAAAAAATTCTGCAGTATGCTTGCTGCAAAAGAAGCCGGTGACGGTTCTGTCTGGAATCCATGGATGCTTGACAAAACGGCAATATGCAGGGCTATCGCCGCCCGTTCGTTCCGTACAACGTTACTTACTATAAAAAATTTTTTTAGTATAGAAACAGCTGTTCTGTATGAAAAAACAGAGAAAAGTTCAGACGGGACCGATATCGGAATGCTGTTTATTCCGCGTTATATACCTCTGTTCAAAAGACAACGCGAAACTGAAACCATCCTACTCAAAAAAGGGACAGCAAACATCTATCTCTATAACATGCAGGAGACTGCAATCATAACAGGAACAAGTGGCAGCAATATGACACTTGAAATTACGGCTGTCCCGCTATACACTGAAAAATAATGAAACACTGTTATTTTGCAGCGGTTCTGCCGCTTTTCGTACTTTTCTCGTGCAGCAGAACAAAACAGTTGAGCAATAACTCTCCTGATGCCTTTCCTTCAGAAGCTGACCACACATGGTACTGTTTTAACGGTGGCTCAATTGAAAAAACGGCTGCACCGCAGGATGCACCTGTGCAGCCGGAAACACCATGGACAGAAGCAGTACGTATTTCATCAGCATCATGTGCTGCAGGGGACGGCAGCACAATACCTGCTGCCTATGCAATTGTCAACAGAACAGGTGTAATTGTCTTTAATGACGATAAAATGCAGCTGTATACGGATGCAAATCTTTTTACAGACAGAAGTGCGGACAATATTGTTTTTCAGAATGATACACCGCTTTTTCATCTATACAAAAGTTCATTTTTTAACCAGACTTTAAAAAAAGGGACCGGTAAAGATAAACTTCATCCTTTTCTTGTGCAGTTCGATACCTCAACGCACATAGTTTATCCTGTTATCAGTTGTGAAAATCTGGGTCTGGGTGCTGATTCTGAAGTAAATGACTATATCTGGGATGGCAGCACATTTATCTGTTCGGTAAAAACGGAAACAAATACAAAGACCGATTTCCGTTATCTTTCCGTGCAGCCGGAAATTCCGCTGCTTTCGCTCTCCCCCGTCAGTGCAAAAAAGAATCTGCTGATTTCAGAGACAGACAAAGAATCATTCCGCTCTCAGAAATCACCGAAACCATTCGGTTCTGCACCTGACCGCCTGAAAAGAATGCTTTCTGTCCTGCCCGATGATACTGCTTACTATATTATCTGCAATACGGCAGGAGGGCATTCTCCCCGTCTTTATCTGAAACAAAAGCCTGACGATAATTCTGTTCCCCTCACAGCACAGGCCCTTCTTACCGGCACTTATGTCTGTGCTGTATTCAGAGACGGGACAACGTATATCAGCGGTGCGCTTTTCGGCAGGCATATTCTGCAAGACGGCAATACAAATGCGTTCAGGCTTCCGAAACTCCCTGCCGGTTACGAATACAGTGCATTTACTGTTTCCGGAACAACTATGTATGCCGCATGGGAAGAATCGTCTTTTTATAAAGTAGGAAGAAGCGGTTTCATTTCAGTAAATCTTGATAAAATTCTTTACAACAGTATCAGAGGCAGATGATGAAACACTTTCGTCTGTCGTCTGCAGTTTTGATTCTTTTTATGGCAGCAGTATCTCTGCATGCAGAAGAAAACACAAACGAGAATAATGCAACAGCACCGATGGAAAGCGGGCAATTTTTATCGAAATCTGTCATAAACGACCAGTTCATAAAACCGGCGTCATTAAAAGATTTCATTCACCAGATTGCTGTTTTTGCTGCGTTTGAACCTATGTTTATATTAAACACTGAAGCGGGAACAAAAAGTGCGCCGTCGCCGGTGGTCTACCCTCTTTCAATTGGTATTTCATGGCCCGATTATTACTTTGTTTCATTTCAACCGCGCATGTCTTTCTATTATAACTATTATTTGTGGAATAATGATGAACAGACAGCTCTTCCTGCCGAAGTTGAAAACAGAACGGCTACGGCACTTTCCTGTCTGTTTACACTGCCTGCCGTTTTTTCATTTCATTTTACTGATAAAACCATGTTTGAGGCCGAAGCAGGTGTTTCATTTCTTCTGCGCACCGGGATTCTTTCAAATGGTGTATCCGGTACCGACAGCGGTACAAGCGGTTCTGCAGAAAGTGATACAGAGCTTATAAATAAATGGTTCTGGACAGGACTCCGCTTTCTTTACGCAGAAACAGGTGTCTCATGGCTTTTCGACTTTACAGCTGTAAAAGCCGGGCCTGAACTGCACTTCTATCTGCCGATCGGTTCTCTTCTGGACAACAGGGGACTGGATGCAATGATGCTCTCCGGTGGTATAAAACTGATATTCTAAATGTACATTTAAAGTAGATTTTTACACAAAAAGCAGCGATAATAGAACTATGAGTGATGGACAAAATTTTACAAAAGAACTGGAAAGTGCTCTTACCGCGAAAACTGAATGGTTTAATACCTCGTCGCTGCCTGAAATGCTTGATAATTACAGACTTCTCCATACGTGTGTTAAAAATTTATACGAGCTTCTTGTCCAGCGTTCGCTTATAAAACCGGATCCGTATAAACTCGACAAAAAGATTTCTGAAATTACGGTACCAGATTCCTCTCCGTTTATTGAAAATGAACGTGCTACCGTTATGGGAGCCAGGTTCTCCGATTATGAAAGCATGCTCGATTTTATTTGTACATATTTTAAGTTTTCTGTAGATCATATAGACATCTCTCAAATCCGCAGACTTGTTGATTTGAACAACTGCATAGACTGGAAAAATCTATCTGCAAACAATTCCAAAACAAACACCCGCAGTCTTGCGGAGCTTATAGCAGAAACCCGTAATAACGTGCCTCAGATGACACTCAGTCTCATAAACGATTCCATCAATAAGAGTGCTCAGGCGATTGCTGCAATAAATGCGCTGTTAAAGGAGCTTACTGATTTCCAGAGGGAAGTATATAAAGGACAGTTGCGAAAGGATCTGTTCGAACATCCGTCGTTTAATAAATCGCTGGCATTCAAATCGCCTCTTGATGAAATTAGTGAAATAAAACGCTTATATCCTGAAGTTATGGGGAAGAAACCATTCTATAATGATCTTATTCAGGAAATTGTCAGGGAAGACCAGGCACCAAACAAGCAGCAGCTGCAGCAAACCATTCTCCAGAAACTGGAAGTCAAGGAGCAGCGTTCGAAAACATCAAAAAAGAAAGTCAATACTAAAGAAATGCTTCTGGAAACGGTGCTCGTTATCTCCGCACTCGGACCTCAGATTGATGCGGTAATTGCCAAAATTCAGGCAAACCACGACATAATTACAAATGAGCATAATTCTTTTTTTGACAAGCTGAGAAAAACGCTCCGGCGGGCGTTTAATATTCCTGAACCGAAAGAAGAATATGATCTGGTTATAATAAATCAGAAAACGGATGCAAAAAGTATACAAACAATCGAATATAACACATTTCTTACGAATCTGGAGAGAAAAGAACGCTTTTTCCTTTCTTTCTCCGGAAAACAAACTACCGAATACAGAAAAATTGAATCATCAACTGAAGAATCCATTCTTGATTTTGTTAACAAACAGATAAGCGATACGCAGGAGATTCTCATACTGCTGAATGCACTCGATGATTATTTTAAAGCAAATTCGGAAACTATCAATAAAGATAAAATAAAAGGTATGAAAATTGAACTTGTTACTATGAAAAACTCGCTTGTAAAAGCCAATCAAAAGAGGGCGGAATATACTTCTTTCATTGAAGAAGAAAATCAAATGAAAAAACTGGGAATAAAAGATGTCGATTAATACACTAAAAAAAATAACAATACTTACGGCGGCTGCCGCAGTATTCCTGATCCCGATTTACGCAGATCCGTCAGAACCTGAACTTCCTGAAGATAAGCAGCCACAGGAACAGAACGACAGTTCCACTAATCAGAACGATGAACCACCTCTGATTATTCCGGATCTGCAGCAGAATTTTACGATTATAGATGCTGTTCACACCTATGATTTGAATCCGCATACGGCTTCGTACAGCTCGGAAGCACAGATACTTACCGGTCTGTACGAGGGACTTTTTTCATACGATCCTTCATCCCTTGAACCACTGTATGCTCTTGCAACAAGCTACCGCATATCCCGCAACAAACTCAGGTGGACGTTTATACTCCGCGACAATGCAAAATTCAGCGATGGTACTCCCGTTACTGCACAGGACGTCTGTGAATCATGGCTTGACCTGCTTGCAGAACCGGACGCTTCCTATTCGTCACTTCTTGACATTATTAAAGGTGCATCAGAATACCGTGCAGGAACAGGAAAGCGCGACGACGTTGCTGTTAAAGCGGTAAACAATACAACGCTTACAATCAACCTTATAAGACCAGCCAGTTATCTTCCACGGGTACTCTGTCACAGTGCTTTTGCTGTATGTAAAAAAGATCTTTCTGTTTTCAGCGGGCCTTTTTGTATTAAAAGCTATAAAAACAATACGCTTATTCTTAAAAAGAACAGCAGCTACTGGGATGCGGCAAATACGCATCTTAATCAGATAACAATTCTGCAGTCAGACAACGCTGACGAAAACGCGTTCAGTTTTAATACCGGCAGCGCGGACTGGGTAACAGGAAATGCAGATGTTCAAAAACTTCTTAATAAAAACGTAATCCAGCTTACAGCAGAGTTTGCAACTGAATACCTGTTTTTCAAATGTAGAAATGGAAGTATATGGAGTAATTCTGATTTTCGTGCAGCACTTCTGGAAGCTGTTCCCTGGGATAAACTCCGTGAAAAATCTTTCGTCAAAGCAACAACGCTCGTCTATCCGCTTTCGGGGTATCCGCAGGTAAACGGATATTCATATACCGACACCGATGAAGCTGCAGCTCTTATGAAAGAGGCACGTAAAAATGCCGGTATTCCTGCGGACAAGAAAATTCCGCTGATATTTGCAATAACTGACACTGATTTTATGAAAGAACGTGCACAGCTGTTCATAGACGCATGGTCGCCTCTGGGGATAGATGTACAGATTCAAAAGACACCTGTCGACCGGTATCTTTCAAGCATTCCTTCGTGGAATGCTGATTTATTCAGCTACACATGGATCGGAGATTTTGCGGATCCGCTTGCATTTCTTGAATTGTTCCAGGGAAATTCCACACTTAACGTAACAGGATGGGCAAACAGCGACTACGACAAACTTCTTGATGAAGCAGCGTTATACACGGACGAAAACCGTCCGAAACTGCTCGGACAGGCTGAACAGCTGCTTCTTGACAGCGGAATGGTCATTCCTGTTTCACATCCGGTAAGTCTTAACATTATCAATCTTGATGCTGTAGGCGGATGGACCGCGAACGCGTTCGATATGCACCCGTTAAAATACCTGTATAAAAAGCAGGTAAAACAGGACATACCGAACATGGTTATGCGGTAACAGAATTTATCTTTCGTGGGCTTTACTCACAAAACATGCGATTCCTTCTGTCACGTATTTTTTGCGCATGTCTGCCACAATCTTCTCTATTTTTGCTTCATCGTCGTCGCTGCAGTAAACTATCATCATTGCATTGAGCTGCGGCCAGATTTCATCACCGAGCTTTGGAGTACTGATCCCCTGCCCCCGTACCGCGGGCAGTTCCGTAAATTTCTGGATCAGATTTCTACGGAAAGCTTCAATAAAATCTTCTTCGAGTGCCTGTGAAAAAATTAATTCAACACGGTTCATTTTGTTCCTCCGGTTGTATTTTCTGCTTCTATCCTCTTCAAATCAGCAACTTTCCGCGCTTCATCCTTTTTATTGAACAGTGAATATACAATCGGCATAAGGAACAGCGTCATAATCGTACCGAACGTCAGACCGCCGAAAACAGTAAGCCCGATCGGCTGCATTGCTTCTGTTCCTTCCCCGGGAAAGAAAGCCATAGGAACAAGCGAAATTATAGTCGTGAGCGTACTCATAAGGATCGGGCGCAGACGGTTTCCCGCAGCTTCCACGCATGCATCTTCAAGCGTCATTCCGCGTTTCCGCAGCAGATTCGTCTGATCGACAAGGACTATACCGTTATTAACGATTATTCCGACAAGCATAAGAACACCGACGACGGTAACAATATTGAAACGCACATGCGTTATTAAATAAATAAGTACAACACCTATAACAGACAGAGGTATCGTAAAAAGAATGATGAACGGACTTTTGAGCGATTCAAACTGACTGGCCATGACGGCAAAAACAAGTATTATCGCCATGAGTATGATCATTGCAAAATTCTTTACAGCTTCCATCATATCCGCATAATCGCCTGAGAACGAAATATGAAGATCTTCCTCCATCGGAACGTTTGTA
This sequence comes from Treponema sp., assembly GCA_041669845.1. GTDB lineage: Bacteria > Spirochaetota > Spirochaetia > Treponematales > Treponemataceae > Treponema_D. The sequence continues at coordinate 155 of JBAYAJ010000129.1, read as the reverse complement.
TCAATAAGATGTTTTAAACCGCGCTGAACCGTATCAAGAGAAAGTCCTTTAAGAGGTTTGCATGTAACATGTGCAATACGGGCCTGATCTTCGCGGAAAATCGTTACAGGCGAAGATGATTCAACCGTATGTGCAAAATTCGACAGCGGGATGCG
>JBAYAJ010000128.1:0-7118 GCA_041669845.1 Treponema sp. | reverse complement strand
TGTACTTTTTTTTATCTGACGGTAAAAAAGATATCCGAGAGCACAGCATATAGACATATTTATAATGCAGATTCCGCACATCCGGCTGATCTGCATAAAGGGTGTGAGAATATACCCGTTTACTGAACCGTATCCCTGTAAGAGAACAAGAAAGACGAGAACTGCTGAAAAAAGAACAGGCAGTATAAGATATACGACACAGCGGAAAATCAAATGCAGTCCAAATTGTTTTTTTTTCTGCACGTATTTTTCATCAATTCCCTGACTTACAAGTTTTTCGGCATAATCTGAACACACTCGTTCTGAATAGGCAAGAGTAAGCAGACCTGCATTATACGAGCCGAAAAGGCAGGCAGCATAGGACATCGCATCTGTTTTCCAGTCTATACTCATTGCAGGTACAAAATGATATCCAAGAGCCATAAGAGCTGCACATATAAAAAAATACGCAAATGTCTGAAATGCTTTTTTTAAGGGGAATTCCATGACATCTTCAAATAATGCAGTCCGGTCTCCATAATCATACAGAGCTCCATTCTGCCATGCCGCTATCCGCTCTGATAATTTTTTTGTCAGAATACTGTTTGTAAGCGGGGAGAAAACAAACTCGGCAAAGGCAACAATTACAGCTACAACAAGTACGGCCCACGGCAGCTGCCGGAGTCTCAGAGAAATGAAGAAAGCTGCATAAATGAAAATCAGGAGGGCTGCACACAAATTCGGCTTCATACCTTCCCTCAGTATGCGCTTATTAAAAGGTTCCTGTGTATTATTCATGTATATGCTCCGTTTCCTGTACCGTATTGTCCTGTTCAGGTATCTGCCCTGAGGTATCTGCTTTTATGTCTTTATCTGCTGTTCCAAGCTCATCGGCACCTGCATGAAGTTTTGCCGCTGTTCCGGTAATCTGCCGGGCAGCCCCGGAAAAACTGTCAACTCCGGCACTGATCTGTTTAAGCGTAACAACAATCTGTTCAAAAGCAGCTGCCTGCTGGCGGACCAGCTGCTTGATTTCTTCGTCATCTCCGGCATTCGTTTCAGCTGATATGCTGATATGCGTAAACTTGTCCTCCAGTGTACCTGCAAGTTCCATAACATGAGAGACTTTTTCAGAACCGCTTTTAGAAAGAGCAATCAGATTGTCTGAAGCGCTGCGGATTTCGTTGATCCGTTCCTTGATTTCACCCGTACTGTCCATCGTATTGTTTGCAAGGCGCCTTATTTCAACGGAAACGGAATTAAAATCGTTTTCTGCATCATGTACACCGGCAGCTTCCAGTTCTGCATTAAACGCAATTATTTTTGTCTGATCCGCAATCGAGCTGATCAGGGTTACAATTTCCCATATTCCGTTTATTCTCCGCCCTAGTTCCTGTATTCCGCGTATAGTTGACTCACTGGCATCAGATATATGTACCATTTTTTTAAGATGTTCTTTAAGCACGGAAGACCCGGAAACAACATCGGCCGCAGTTTTCTGAGCTGCCGCAACAACATCATCTATACGACTTTCAATATCGTGCGACTGTTTGTTCACATTTTCCATGGTAGCAACAATTTCGCGGGAACCTGCCGATTGTTCAAGTGCCGATGCAGAAGTTTGATTCGATACAGTCATAAGATCGGCAGAAGACTTCATGATAATCCGTCCAATATCAGCAGAACGTTTAAGAATAGACCGGAACAGCAGAAGCATTCTGTTTACCAGATAAAAATTATATGCAATTTCGTCACTCATATCGGTATTCAGCACAGGGGCCTTCATTACATTTCCCTGTTTCATTACTTCCAGTACAAGAGACATACTTTTGTTTGTCTCCTGTATATGTGCATAAAACAACACCGCAAGTACTGACTGGATAACAAAATTTATAAGAAGGACAAGAACCATTCTTGTAAGCTGAGCCGATTTCTGCGGCCATAAAGACGGATTGTCAAAAGGAATATACGACATAATAAGAATCAGAATTGATATAACAGCTGTACAGCAGACAGGTACGATGATGTATTCGATTAACTGCCGGCGCAGCGGTAAACCAAAACATTTTCTGCGCATGACATATTCATCATCGATTCCCTGCGTTACTATTGTACAGGCAATAGCAGCACACCGCTTTCTCCAGAAATTTTCCGTTATAAAGCCTGATACAAATGTACCGAACAGGCAGGCAGCGAATGACATCAGGTTCACATAATACGGAACAGCAAGAATTTTATCGTACAGCAGATACAACAGACAGGAACAAATAAAATAAAACGATACATTTTCATGTCGCATTCTTTCCGGAAAATGAACAACTGACTCAAGCAGCTGCGTACGCCCGTTTTCATCAAGACCTTCTTTTTTCCAGTCTTCAATTCTGACTGACAGACTGTGTGAAAAAAGATGATTTACAAACGGAGCGGCAGTAAATTGCGCCGCAATAACTATACCAGTTACAATAAAAACTGCAGGAAGCAGCCAGGAAAGCCGGAATTGTGTAATGGCGGCAGAATATATAAAAACCAGGAAAGAGCAGGTAAGATTCAGAACCAGCGTTTCCCTGAATACTCTTTGTTCGAGAGTCATTTTTCTTCTCCTTCTTTTGAATTGTTTTTCCCAAAACCGGAATCAGAGAATTTATCAAGCATGACCGCGGCCTGCTTCAGACTTGCGGCTGCCCCCGATATCGTCTGTGCTGAACTGCTGAAATTCCCGACTCCGGCACTAATCTGTCTGAGAGTAACGACAATCTGTTCAAAAGCTGCTGTCTGCTGCGCGACAATCTGCCCTATTTCGTCGGAAAAACAAGCTGTCTGTTCAGATGAACTTCTGATATCAGCAAATCTGTTTTCAAATGTCTGTGTAAGTCTGCTACCCTCAGAGATTTTCTCCATACAGCTTCCTGCTGTAATAATAAGATTGTCGCTGGAAGTCTGGATTTCCTGTATCTGTTCCTTTATTCTGCCCGTTGATGCCATTGTGCTGTCTGCCAGTGCACGGATTTCACCTGCAACATTACAGAAATTGCAGCCTGATCCGCTCACATCGGCCGCTTCCAGTTCCGCATTGAAAGCGATTATTTTCGTCTGAGCTGTAACACTGTTTATCATTGTTACAATATCCCAGATACTGTTAATTTTGTCACATAAACTCTGGATTCCGGCGATAGTTGTATGGTTAGCCGCTGTTATTTCCTGCATTTTCAAAAGATTCTCTCTGACTGTTTCTGAACCGGATGCAACATCTTTCGACATTCTGAGGGCTACCGTATGGACCTCTCCTATTTTGTTTTTTACGTTGTGGGAAAGTCGATTGGTTTCTTCCATTGTAGTAAGTATTTCCTTAACTCCGGCAGACTGTCCAAGAGAAGTACTTGCTGTTTCCCTCGAAATAACAACAAGATCCTGTACCGATTTTATAACCCTGTTACCTATTCCGGCTGTATGCTCAAGAATCTGGTGAAATAGAAAAATCGTTCTATTAATGAGGTACATAGTATATGACATTTCATTTGCGAGATCTGTAGGTACAAGAACAGCATCTGTTACATTAGTACTGTTCATTCCGGACAGGGTATTCTGCATCAGCACAGTGTCCCCCTCCATCCGATGAAAATACAGATATGACAGCACAGAAAGCACAACGATATTGGTGCATGAGACAAATGCCATCCGCAGCATCTGCAGAGAAGGTGCCGGGATATTCCGGACAAACACCCCTTCAAGTTCCTGTTCTGAAAGACTCAAAGAAGCAAATGCTCCATTTCCGTGAATGATGACTGGTACATACCCTGCTTTTATAACAAGAAAAGCAAGAAGACCGGAATAGACAGACGGAATTACAATGTAAAGGATAAACAGAGTTTTCTGTGACAGTCCGAAATAGTGATATTTCATTACGATATTTTCGGAAACTCCCTGAGACGCAATTTTCTCTGCTTCTTCAGAACAGAGCCGCTCGGAAAAAGCAAGTGCCAGCAGCGTAGAAATATATGTACCGAAAATACAGCCTGAAACAGAAATCATATTAATAAAGCGGTCAAGATGCATCACCCTGTCATATGCAAAAGCCAGAAGAAAGGTACAAATCAGGAAGTAGATGAAAGTTTCCACTCCCTTAAAAACCGGATATACCATAATCTTCCGGAGAAGATGCGTCCTGAAATTTTCATCGCTTTTTTCTGTTCTCCAGTATTCAAGCTGTTCTGAAATTTCCCGGCTTATAAAAATATTCGTTAATGGTGCAAATAAAAATTCTGCCACTGCAGTAATAAGGACTGCAATACAAAATACGGGTCCCCACATTTTGAAAGGCATGCTTATAATACAAACAGAATACAGAAATATAAAAAGAGCGGAAAACAGATTCGGAAGAATACCTGCTCTGAATATCCGGTGTTTAAAATCAGTGTATGTATGCTTCATTTTTTACCACCTGCAGATTGAAGCTGAATAGTTTCAAGCTCTGCTGTAATCTGTCTGAGATTTTCCACAGACGTACTGACAGTCTGTGTCGCTGTAGAAAAATTATCTATTCCTGCACTGATCTGCTGTAAAGTCGTTACAATCTGAACGAAAGAGGCAGTCTGTTCATCAATGATCTGTTGTATTTCTGCAGCACTTTCTGCAGTAATTTCGCTTGAAGTACGAATTCCTCTGAATTTTTCCTCAAGAACAGAAAAAAGTTCGCTTCCCTCCCGTATTTTTCCGGTTCCCCCCTCGCTTGTAATTATGAGATTATCAGACGAATGCTGTATTTCGGTAATACGTTTTCGTATTTCACGCGTTGAAACGGAAATAGATTCCGCAAGCCGGCGGATTTCATTTGCTATAATGTGAAAGTTCTGACCTCCCCTGCCCGCCGTGGATGCCTCCAGTTCTGCATTAAAAGCAATAATTCTTGTTTTGTCTGCGATTGTATTAATAACATTAACTACACTCCAGACATTTTCTATTTTCTCGCTTAGCGCCTTTATTCCCGTAATTGTTTCAAGATTTGCTTCGGTAATCTCAGTCATTTTCTGCATGTTACCGGAAAGAACAGAAAAATTTTCTTCTGTATCTCTTGCTGCCGTTGTTGCTGCCGTTGTTACGTCTGAAATACGTGCTGAAATAGTATGCGAAAGAGATTCTGCATCTTCCATAGCAGCGACACATTCTTTTACGCCTGCTGCCTGTTCCACAGAAGTTGCAGCAGACTCTTTTGATGCGACGGACAGTTCCTGTGTAGAAGCAAGTACGCTTCTGCCCGTCGCTTCTGCATCATCCGTTATTACACGAAGTCTTCTGATAATACCATTAACAAGATACAGACTGTATGCTGTTTCATTTCCGAGATCGGTCGGCAGACAGGTTCCCTGAAAAAGAGTTCCAGTATTCATTTTTTCAAGAATAGTTGTTATGCGCTGTATGGATCCCGTAACCTGCCTGTAGAGTAAACCTGATAACAGGATATCAAGAGCTGTATTCAGAATAATGATCAAAGTCATATTCAGAACCTGATTCTCCCTGTATATATCTGCCTGATATATTTTCCACAATACGAAAAACTGGAGGATATTAGACAGGGCGGCAGGGATGATACAGTGCATTATGACAAGCCGCTTTATTCCCGGCCCGAAGAAATGTTTCCTGGCGACTACAGAATCATCTACTCCTTCAGAGACAAGATGCGTTGCATAATGAGAGCAGAGACGTTCTGCATAGGTATATGCAAGTACGCCGGCATTGAAAGCCCCGAACAGGCAGGCAATGAAAGAAAACACCGCCACCGGTAAATCTATGCCGAACCAGAAATAGAATGAAATGATCCAGCATCCTATTCCCAGAACAAAGACAAGAACTACCTGTATGCAGATTGCAGACGGACATCTCATAAGTTTTTCAACAAGACCGGTCCGCTCCGCAGCCGAAAGTCCGCCTTTTTTTTCGCGGTCAAGCAGCTGTGTAATTTTTAAAGTCAGAAAATGATTAGTCCGGGGAGCAACTCCAAACTGGAGGGCAATGATAATAACACAGGCAGACAGACCTAATCCGGTCGTATTCAGAGGGCCAAGTATTCTGAAGGGGATCCCTGCAAAATACAACGTATACAGCGAAACGATAAAGGCCGCCATAATATTCGGTATTCGTCCGGCATCCATCATCTGCTTCTCAAAACTCTTACACTGCTGTTCGTTTCTATATTTTCCCATACTGCTTTCCTTTTCCGGTCAGTTTTATTTAGTTGTCAGAGTTACAGCACCATCCCAGCATTCAGGAGGAAGTGCTGCATAGGTTTCACAGCGTTCAAGGAGGATCTTTGCCGCGCGGTCTACGGGGCATTCCTGCAGCGCTTTATAAAAATACTTCGAGGCAAGCCCCCACGCTCCTGTCTGATACAATTCGACAGCTTTCTCATAATTACGGATAAACTCAGCCGGGAAGGCTTCTGCTTCCGGTCTTAGTTCGTAAATAGATACTGGAACTGATTTTCCTTTGACCTTTACGTTGTCAAGGTTTCTGGTTTGAAATTTTCCTGTCAGATCATCTTTTACAGCCCCTGTAATAATAACCGGTATACCATACTGCTTCGTCAGACCTTCAATACGTGATGCAAGATTTACATTGTCACCGATAACGGTATAATCCGTCTTGTCGGCACAGCCGATTGATCCGACTATTACATCCCCATAATGAATACCAATGCCGATCATAAACTTGAAACCATCCGGGATACTGATTCTGCTTGTATCGATCGTATTCAGAGCCTGTATCATCTCGACCGCGGCAAGAGCAGCCCGGTTTCCATTGTCCTCGTAGCTTTTTGTAGCGCCAAACAGCGCCATAACAGCATCACCCATAAATTTATCGATCGACCCGCCGCATTTCTTAATAATATTAACCATGACAGTAAAATACTGATTCAAAAAAGCGACTACGTCTTCAGGTTTATTAATTTCGCTTATACCGGTGAAATTTCTGATATCTGCAATCATAATGGCGACTTTCCGTTTTTCCCCGATAGTTGCACCAAGCGGATTATCACCTGCTGTAAGGCTGTCAATTATTTCTGGCGGGACGAAACGGCTGAAAGCAAGCCGCATCCGCTGTTCAGCCCTTTTTGTACTGCGGTATTGGACAGCGATTTCAAGCAG
>JBAYAJ010000127.1:0-7199 GCA_041669845.1 Treponema sp. | reverse complement strand
GGATATGAAAAATACCGGCGGTACTATATGGAATATACAGCCTTTACTGCACACAACTGCGGAATAGTACCCGTCTACTGGGATAACGGTGCAACGTCCAGTGGGAAGGAAAACGAAGGGCTGTTTTACCGGAGTACCGCACAGCAGGCGTTTCCGAAGATACTGCAGGCAGTCATGAGGGGCGTAAGTGGTGAAACTTCAGTAGCCATTCCGGGCAGCGATACCACACTTGACGCAGAATAACGCTGCCGTCAAATACGCAGACACTAAACTACAGTACAGGCTGCCGTCATCAAACGACAGCCTGTATACAGCAGTATTATTTAATACCTTCTTTTGCAGCTTCTGCTGTTACTGCAGCAATTGCATCGGAAAGGCCTTTCTGATTATATCCTGTCAGGATAGTATCCCACATTTTTACAGGATCTTCGTCGCTTATGATAACTTTTACCAGATCAGACCAGAATGACTGATTAAGTACGGACGTTATTTTGTCTTTTTCGGGAATAGACATAAGTGTTATATCGAAATTAACAGGCATAGGTTCACGTTCTGCCTGCTTTTGTTTTACCGCAGCAAGATCCATCTGATCAATATATGCCTGATCGGGATCAGTATTAACAACAAGTCGTCCGGACTGAACAATCCAGCCTCCCCATCCGCTCAACGTTCCGAGTTTTGCAGTAACCGGATATTTTGTCGTCAGGGATTTATCCTTTTCCAGCAGTGAAATATATTTTCCGTTTTCCACCTTATAATCAACATTTTTTATTCCGTCCTGATACTGCAGCATGTATTCGTCTGAATACATATAATCGAGCAGCTCAAGTGCTTTCCGGAATTTTTCATCACTCATACTGTTTCTGAAATATGTCTCCGACCAGTACGGAGTCGTAATAAAATAATATTTTTTACCGTCTTCTGCCGGCCATATATCAATATATCCGACAGCATCACGTGCAGAAACATCCGGATTCATCCGTTTGAACGTAGATCCGTAGTTTTTCCAGTCGGCACTGTCACCCACGTACGAAAATGCCTGCCCGCTGAAGAATTTGACGACACCGTCCCGGTCTTTTTCAATTGCAAAATCCTTGTCCAGTATGCCGTCTTTATAGAGTGTCCGGAATTGTTTTAATCCCTGTGCAAAACGACTTGAAGCAAAGACAGGCATCCATTTTCCGTTTTCCTGTACCCAGTTGTCCGCACTTGCTGCTTCGGGGAATATCCCCAGCATAAGTGTAAGTATAAAACCACTGTTTGTTGTCGACAGTCCCACACATTCCGGATGTTTTTTCATAACGTCTTTTGTCATCTTAACAAAATCTTCGAAGTTTGCAGGACTTCCGTCATACCCTGCTTCTTTTGCCCAGTCCTTACGATAAATAATATTTCTGTTGTTTGCCCATCCTTTTTCGCTTGAGAACGTCATGCGGGGGAATTTGTAGAATTTTCCGTCAATTAACCATGGCTGCACTGACGGCAGACTCATTACTTCTTTTATATGCGGATACTTACTCAGATCCTGCGGCAGCGCTTTAATTACGCCCTGTTCAGCCCATGAGTTGTAAATGCTTCTGTTAAAATCACCGATGAAAATATCCGGAAGCTGGCCTGATGCGGCCCAGATTTTTGTCTTGTCCTGCCAGTCGTTCCATGTTATCTGGACAGGTTTTATTGTTACATTAATATGCCTGCACAGATTGTTAAATATAGTATCTTGCGCCGCATCAGGAGCGTCGAATCCGTCCTGAATATTCCAGTATGCAACACTTAACTCGACAGGAGCAGCCTTGTTTTCTACTGCGCTTTCTTTCCTGTGTTCCGAACAGGATGAAAAAACTATACAGGCAAGGACAAATACAATCCCTCTGCACCATGCATTTTTTTGTTTATTCTCATATATTCCTCCTTGAGAATTACGTATATAAAACTGCTTATTCAGTTTTATCCTTTTATTGAGCCCATCATGATACCCTTTGAAAAGTATTTCTGCAGGGACGGGTATACAATCATAATGGGAACGGCAGAAATGACAATAATTGCGGATTTTATTGAGTCAGGATAAATTTCCTGCGTTTTGGAAGCGATTTCAGCACCGACACTGCTGTTGTTGAACAGCATGCTTATATTCGTAATGGCCTCCCTCAGTACCAGCTGCAGGGGATATAACTTAGTATCATTTAAAAACAGCATGCCGAACCACCATTCATTCCATCTGTCGACTGCATAAAAAAGGGCAATGGCGGCAAGTATAGGCAGTGATATGGGAAGAATGATGCGGAACAGAATGGTAATATCATTTGCACCGTCCATTTTTGCAGATTCTTCCATACTTGCAGGAATAGCACCGAAGTAGTTTTTCATCAGAATCAGATAGAAAGTATTAACAGCAACCGGCAGAATCATGACAAACAGATTATTCTGCAGCCCCAGCTTTTGTATGGTAAGAAAAAGCGGAATAAGTCCCCCGGAAAAATACATAGTAAAGATGATTGCATTCAGAATAAAATTTCTTCCCGGCAGCTGCTTTTTTGAAAGTGCATACGCTCCGGCGGATGTACAGAACATGTTAACAAAAGTACCCGTACAGGTGACAAACAACGAAACAAAAAGTCCCCGTACTGCCTTTCCTTCGGAAATAAGATATTTGTACGCAGACAGATTAAATGTATGAGGGATAAGCTGTATTTTAGTCTGCATACCGGCTGTTTCACCGAACGACTGTATGACCGTCTGGTAAAACGGAAAAAAACAGACAAGAGCCAGCAGTCCCAGAATAATTTCTATAATAATATCGGGTATATCGTAACGCTTTTTCATTTCAGAAGACTCCTTCATTTCCAAGTACTTTTGCAATACGGTCCGCTCCGAAGAGCAGTATAAAATTGACTATTGATTTCATAAAACCGACCGTTGTTGAAAATCCGAATCCTGTCGCGTCGGTAAAAGCACTTCTGTACACAAATGTATCAAGAATATCCGACGTGCTGTATACTGCCGGATTATACAGATTGAAAATCTGGTCAAATCCGCCGTTCATCATATTTCCTACAGCCAGCAGCAGAAGAATAACCACCGTATTTTTTATTGCCGGCAGCGTAATGACGCACATTTTCTGGAACCTGTCTGCGCCGTCAATATCCGCCGCTTCATACAGTTCCGGATTAATTCCCGAAATAGCCGCCAGATAAATAATTGTAGACCAGCCTGCTTCCTTCCAGATGTTTGAAACAAACAGCAGCCCAAGGAAACTTTTTCCGTTCATCAGTACCGAATTTTTCGGAAGTCCGCACAGGGCAAGCAGCTGATTAACAATGCCGTTGTTTCCAAGCAGCGTAATAATAATACCGCTCAGAATAATCCAGCTCAGAAAATGAGGAAAAGTAAATATCGTCTGGAACACGCGCGAAAATTTTCTTTTTGATATTTCGTCGAACAGAAGGGCAAGAATAATGGGTATCGGAAATTCAATGACAAGTCTTCCAAGACTTATTATCATCGTATTACGGAAAGCAGTCCAGAATCCCGGATTGGAGAATACGTCTCTGAAATTCTGAAAATTATTCCAGGGGCTTCCTATAATACCTTTTGAATAATCAAACGATTTGAATGCCAGTACGATTCCGTACATGGGAAGATAGCAGAATATAATATAGTAAACTGCAAGCGGTATAAGCAGCAGATATAAATACTTATATCTGTTAAAAACTCCCGCGGCTGTATTCCTGCCTTTAATTTTTGAATCCGGCATATACATGTATATACTCCTGAATAGATTATTTTGTATGAATAAAGTATAGGGGAGGATTTCTGTACCGTACATGTATCATTTTTAGCAGAAAATGGACGGAGAGCAGAAATCAGTTTATCAGTGTCTGTCCGACCTGAAATTCTGGGGAGATGTCTGCTTTAATTTCTTAAAAACCCTGCTGAAATAAAATACATCTTTATATCCTGCTTTTTCAGCAACTTCGCCTATAGAAAAACATGTCTTTCTGAGCATATCAGCTGCATAGTCAATACGCAGTTCAGTAATATATTCAGAAAGGGTCATTTTCAGTTCTTTCCTGAAAAGCTGGCATATATACGCTGCATTCAGATTGAACATACCGGACAAATCCTGTACGGATACATCCGAACGGAAATTTTTATTTATATATTCAAGAATCAGTCTGAACGTTTTATTATACGTCGGTTGTACCGGGGAATGCAGAACCAGAGGCTGTGCTACAAGTTTTTTACTGCATTCATCCGTCATTTCTGCCGCATCTGCGTATTTTGCCGTAAGTTCGTCAGCACTTATTGTTCCGCTGACATTGTGGTCTGCCTCACTGGTAAGTATGTCTGTAAGAGCGTCATATATGAACAGTGCCTGCTGCATCCCGAATTTTCCCTCACGGAACAGAATTTTACAACGGTCAAGCAGCGATAAAATGCAGACACGGTCTTCTTTTAATACAGCTTCCTTCAGTTCTCTGAGCGTCCGGTCGGAACTGCCGGGATTCGGAACAGTATCAAAAACGGGAGGCGCATCAGGTGACGTAAAATAACCAAATGCAAGCATCTGTGATTCCCGGACTGCATTCCTTATCTGCACCGGATCATATATTTCTCTGCTGATACCAATACTTTTTACACACGCCGATTTTAGTAAAAGGTATCTCCGCGATTCTTTTGTATAGTTCTGCAGAAAACAGAAGTATTTTGAATTTCCCGTTTCAAGCGGAAGTTTTACCGCAAGTTCCGGAAAATCAGGAAATTTACCGGCAAAAACCGACATAATTCTTACAGGTTCTGCCGGACTTATATGTATATTATATTCTGCAAGTTTCTGTTCTATTTCCGGTCCTGAATGAACTTCCTGAAGATACGCCGCTGCTGCTTTCGTCTGTGAAATCCTGCCGGCAGCAAGTATTTCCACTGCTTTTTTAAGCAGTGTGATTATTTCTGCATCATCAAACGGCTTCAGACAATACCCAAGAACGCCCAGTACAATTGCCTCCTGTGCATATGAGAATTCAGCATACCCGCTTATAATAATAATAAGCTGATCCGGAAAATCCTTTTTTATTTCACGTATCAGTTCAATGCCCGACATGCCCGGCATTCTGATGTCTATAAAAAGCAGATCCGGCTTTTTCTGTCTGACTGACACCAGTGCATCAGCAGCATTTTGTGCATATCCTGCTATTTCAAACCCGTACTCATCCCATGAAATACGGGCAATCAGACTTTTTATAACATATTTCTCATCATCAACAATCAGTATGCTGTACATGTTCCTCCTGAACTGAATGCAGAGTTATACAGACCTCTGTGCCGCTGTTCAGTATACTGTCTATACTGAAGTCGAAATTCTTTCCGTACATGAATTCCAGCCGCTGGTATACGTTTACAAGACCAATTTCGGAATGTGCAGAGGAATGTACACGGAGCGATTTTCTTACACGGGCAAGTGTGTCCGGATCCATACCGACCCCGTTTTCTTTTATACGGATTACGATGGATCCGGAATTTCTTTTTACCGCAAATTCCAGCAGACTTTCTCCTGTTTTAGGTTCTATACCGTGGTATATTGCGTTTTCCACTATCGGCTGCAGAAACATTTTCGGTACGTTCACCGTAACACAGTCATTGTCAACAGCCCATTCATCATGTATGCGGGGACCGAATCTGACTTTCTGAAGCAGCAGATAATTTTTTACCATTTCTATTTCTCTGCCCAGCGGGACAACGTCGCTGCCTGATATACTGTACCGGAAAATCTGTCCCAGCGCTCTGATCATGTCGAATATTTTCATATTGCCTTCGTCGGCGGCTATACCCATGATGGACTCAAACGTATTATAGAGAAAATGAGGATTAATCTGACTCCGCAGGTAATTCATTTCCGACTGTTTTTTTACCAGTTCGGTTTCGTATAATTTTATTTTTGTCTGGTACAGATTTTCCGTCAGCGTGCTTATTTTTTCAAGCATCTGATTAAATGCCCGGCTCATTGTCTGTATTTCGGTGTATCCCTGAAGAGAAATCCGTTTTTCCAGATTGCCGCTTTTTATTTCGTTCATGTTCTGGATAAAAATGCGGATAGGGCGGAGTATGTTTCTGCTTATTCCGGCAAGAACAAACAGCAGTATAATCAGTGCAAGAACAAGTAAAACAATCATCCGGCTCTGATATATGTCCAGTCCTTTTAACAGTTCACTTTCCGGTATAAAAAAACTGATTCGGCCGCCCGTCTTTGGTATACCGGTCGAATAGATATCGTCCGCAGTAAAGTGCGGTACACTGCGTCCGGCTGCCGTTTTATGTATCCTGCTTTCCGAAAACAGGCAGCCCTCGGGAAATTCCCTGTCGTTGGAAAAGAAAACATGGTCGTTCCGGTCAGTCAGATAGACGTACGTTGCCCCCAGTTTCATATTTCTGCTGTCCTCGCTTATCAGACAGGTGTTTTTAATTACAATCAGGAGTGTGCCGATATCCTGGTTAAACGTTTCGTCGTCACGTGCAGAATTAATGCGGCATCCGACAATAAAGCAGTTCCGTTTTATCTGATTATAATACAGTTGATGCAGCGAGGAATAATAAGGAATAGTCTTGTCGTCAAATTCATTCGTAATCCCCTGCAGCATGCTTATATCACCGTAGACATTTATTGCAGTTCCGTTTTTTCCGAACAGGGCTATGTCGATAATTCCGTCCTTAAGCGACATCATATTAACAAGAAGGTCTTTTACTTCCTTATAGTCTGCAACGCGCGCAGAGACAGTATCATGAACAAGAAAATTCTGTATAGAAAGACTGTATGAAATATTCTGCACGATTCTGTCCAGTACGTCGCAGTTTGATGCAATGTTCTGGTTCATCTGGTCCATCATTGAATGAATATATTCACTATTCTTTTTTTTAATAATATCGGAAGAGACCGAATAACTGTACGTAAACAGGAAAAGCATAACAAAAGCGGAAAAACAGACAATCGTGAGAAGCTGTGTTTTTATTGAAAAAGTTTTTATATGCACCGGAATTCCCTGAATATACCGTAGTATACCATGTTTTGAGTTTTATGCTGACGTAAGTCCGGTCAGCACCGTCTGTACCGCCTGCATGCGTTCTGCATCTATGCCCGAGTGTTCCGCAAACGACGGCCACTGCGCAACGGCTTCACGGACTTCTGCAAGTATATCCTGTACCTG
>JBAYAJ010000126.1:0-7250 GCA_041669845.1 Treponema sp. | reverse complement strand
TGAGGTTGTCACAACAATGACATCCGTGTCATTGTTGTTCCGTGAGTTTGTCACGCAACTGACATACGTGCCAGTTGCGTTTTGCTGGCTTCTGCTCCGCAGAAGCCAGCAGATATTTTAATAAACTGCCGACGCGCCTTCCATGGCGCTCAAGGAGTACACATATGTATACAGGAATTATGCAGGAATCGGCGGAAAAAGTCGCCGCTAAACGGGAAGCAAATGCTGCGCTTGAACCGCGCCGCATGACTGCCGACGAAAAGGATGCCGTACTCAACGAGTATCATCCTGATCACATAAAATCTCAGTTTACTGAACTCAAGATAGGACCGAACAAGGGAGAAAAAGCTCCGCTTGAGCTGGTCGACATACTTCAGGGAAAGCCTCGAGTGGAACCGGCTCAAATCGATCTGTCTCATCCCGACTATGAAACCGACGTCCTCATTATCGGCGGCGGCGGTGCAGGTACATCGGCTGCAATCGAAGCTGATAACGCAGGACAGAAAGTACTGGTTGTTACAAAGCTCCGCGTTGGAGACGCAAATACGATGATGGCCGAAGGCGGTATTCAGGCTGCCGATAAAGCAAACGATTCTCCGCAGCAGCATTTTCTTGATGCATTCGGCGGCGGCCATTTCATGGCAAAAAAAGAACTTGTCTACGAGCTTGTCACAAAAGCACCGGAAACAATCCAGTGGCTTAACAATCTCGGAGTCGAATTCGACAAAGCTGCAGACGGAACAATGGTCACGACACATGGCGGTGGAACAAGCCGCAAACGCATGCACGCATGCAAAGATTATTCCGGCGCAGAAATCATGCGTACGCTCCGCGACGAAATATTCAACCGCGCGAACAACATTACGGTTGTTGATTTTACCGCAGCAATTGAGCTTATTAAAGATGAAAAAGGAAACTGTGCAGGTGCCGTTCTTATGAACATGGAAACAAAACAGCTGCTCGTCGCAAAGGCAAAGACTGTCATCATCGCAACAGGCGGTGCGGGACGCATGCACTATCAGGGATTTCCGACGTCGAACCACTACGGTGCAACGGCAGACGGACTTGTCCTTGCATACCGTGCAGGTGCAAAGCTGCTGTACGAATATTCCCTCCAGTATCATCCTACGGGAGCCGCATTTCCCCAGCAGGTGCTCGGTGCACTCGTTACGGAAAAGGTACGTTCTCTCGGCGCAAAGGTCGTGAACGTAGACGGCGACGTATTCATTCATCCGCTTGAAACGCGTGATGTTGAAGCGGCTGGCATTATCCGTGAAGTAAAGAAAGGAAAGGGCATTCCGACGGGAATGGGCAGCGGAGTCTGGCTCGACACCCCGATGATTGAACTCAAAAATGGCGAAGGGACAATCGAAAAACGAATACCTGCCATGATGCGTATGTTTGCAAAATACGATATCGACATCAGAAAGAATCCGATCCTTGTCTACCCGACCCTTCACTATCAGAACGGCGGCGTCGACATCAATCAGGACTGCAGTACGAACATTCCGAATCTGTTCGTAGCAGGTGAAGCAAGCGGCGGTATTCACGGAACAAACCGCCTTATGGGCAACTCGTTACTTGATGTCGTCGTATTCGGACGCGTTGCAGGCACAGCTGCTGCGAAACAGGCTGCAAAAACATCTATGCCGGAGAAACTGACACTTCAGCATGTTAAAGATTTTGAGAAAGAACGTACGGATGCAGGAATACATACGGAAACACAGTCTCCGCGTCTTCTTCCTCATTATACACATGGTAATCCTGAATTTGAAGAAAGGAAATAACATATGAGTACACTGAGTACAATTGCAATCATTGCGGCCATTCTGGGACTGATGTACCTGGCCTATAAGGGCTGGTCAATCATTCTTATCGCACCGCTTCTTGCACTTGTTGCAGCGATAGGGTCGGGAGAATCGTTTATTAACATTCTCGGCAACGTCTATCTGGTAAAAGCAGCCGAGTACATTAAAAATTACTTTCCGATATTTCTCTTCGGCGCTGTCTTTGCAAAAATTATGGAAAAGGGTGGACTCGCTGCTTCCATTGCGGATAAAATCGTAGAAGTACTTGGACCAAAACGGGCACTTCTTGCAGTTATTATCGGATGCGCGGTTCTTACATACGGCGGGTTGAGCGTGTTTGTCGTTGCTTTCGTCATGTACCCGTTCGGTGCAATACTTTTCAAAAGAGCCGGAATTCCGAAACGACTCCTGCCTGCAGCACTGTGGATCGGCATTTTCACATTTACTATGGTGGCTCTTCCCGGTACTCCCCAGATCCAGAATATCATTCCGTCGACATACTTCGGCACTTCAACGTGGTCAGGCATCGGCATCGGCCTGTTTGCAACTGTTCTGTATCTTGCAATCGGACTTGGCTGGCTCGGATACCGTTCAAAGCATCTTATGAGCAGAGGCGAAGGATACGGGAATCATACAGAAGCAGAGACGGAATACGTATCTACTGAAAAACTTCCCTCATGGGGTATATCGCTTATACCGCTTGTTACGGTCATAGTCCTGAATATCTTCATAAATAATCCGTTCAAGTGGAACTGGATAACGTGGAATATTTCATCAATCTGGTCGATTACATTTGCGACAATAGTATCTTCCGTACTTGCAGTCATTATAGGAAGGGAAAAACTTTTTGCCTCAGCGGCAGATAAAAAACCGAATAAAGAAGGATTCCTGAAAATCATTAACGAATCATCCATATCTTCCGGTACGGCTGTATTCAACGTTGCCTCAGGCTATGCGTTCGGCTGCGTTATAACAAGCGTGGCAGGTTTCGGTATTATCAGCAGCATGCTCATGAGACTCAGTGCGAACGGTAATCCGCTGTTTTCTGCAGTTCTGAGTACCAGCATTATGGGAGGAATTACCGGTTCTGCTTCAAGCGGTATGACAATTGCTCTGTCAAAATTCGGAGCACAGTGGGCACAGATGGCTTCGGTAGCGGGTATCCCGCTTGACGTATTGCACCGTATAGTAGCGATCTCCGCAATCGGAATAGATCCTGTTCCCCACTGCGGCGCACTGGTTACTATGTTTGCAATCTGCGGTTTGACGCACAAAGAATCGTATTTCGACATCATCGTGATTCTGCTTATGAAATTCTTTGTTCCGTTCCTCTGCGTACTCTTTTATATGCTTACAGGTATTGTTTAAGCCGATTTATGTAAAAAACATGTATTAAAAAATCAGCCCTGCTTCGGGAAGTTTTTCAGTTTCCAGCTTTTAGACTTCCGGAAGCAGGGCACTTTCAGTATTTTTTTAAAGATATCCTTTATCTATTTTATGCAAATCTGCATTTTATGCAAGGACTAATCAGTCCGCGTTATTTTGTTGTCATATTCATAACGCCGTCCCAGTTGTCAGGGATCCCCTGCTCTATATAAGTTTTGCATCGTTCTGCAAAAATAAGAGCTGCATCATCACCTGGATTCATACGATTAGCTTCCATAAACATTTTTCCGGCAGTCCTAAAATCTTTTTCAAGGTATTTATCAAGTGCTGCATGAAATGCAGCTATTCCTGCAAGCTGTCCGGACTGCATTTCTTTTTTAAAACCAAGTATATTATATAACTGTACAGGTTTATTTATACCAACTACTCGGACTTTATCCAGGCGGCGGGAAACAAGTTCGTCTTTATGCTGACCGCTGTCTGCTTCTTCCCATGTTTGTTCAGAGACAAGAACCCAGGATTTATATATTTTATTAACACCCTCAAGACGGCTTGCAAGGTTTACATCGTTTCCCATGATAGTATAGTTCATTTTCATGCTTGTACCCATGTTTCCGACAACCATATTTCCGGTATTAATACCAATACGCGTCTCAAGTTCACGTGGAATTGATTTGTCTGCAAGATGTTTTTCGTTATACAGTTTCTCAGCCTGTTTCATCCGGATGCCTGCCGCACATGCTCTGAATGCATGATCACTCAAATCAAGCGGAGCGCCGAAGAACGAAACAATTTCGTCACCTATGTATTTGTCTATTGTTCCGCCATATTGAAGTATTATATCGCTCAATAATCCGAGGTATTCATTCAAAATGGATACAAGTCTTGTCGGCGTAACCATCTCGCTGAAAGAAGAAAAACTTTTTATATCGGTAAACAAAGCCGTAATGTGTTTATCTTCTCCTCCAAGTGTAAGTTTTCCCGGGTCATTGACTATTTCATTGACAACTTCCTTCGACAGATATGTTGAAAAAGCCTGCCGGAGGAATCCTTTTTCTTTTTCACTTGATGTAAACCGGATAATAATTTCTGCAATATATTCCGTAACAATAAATAAAGATGATGCAACAAATGGTATATACCACCCAAAAACGACCATAAGAAGAATCATCAGCGCGATCACACCTATTACACAAATTCCTCCCGAAATGTTCTGCTTTGCATCAGCCTTACCACGAGTCAGCAGTATTACAAGAAACAACGATATACATGCTATAAGCATTCCGTACAGCCATGAAACAGGTTTTATAAAGTCCTGCTGGATGATTGTATTAAAAACATTCGCATGCGTACCGACATTCGGATAATTTCCAAAAAATGGATTTGTTCCAAGATCAGTCGTACTGGAAGCTATATTACCGATAATGCAGAACGAATCTTTATACGATTTTCTCATAGAAGTTATGTATTGTTCGAATGTTGCATCTTCATTTTTGACTGAATCAAAATTTTCCTGCATTTTTGCAAGAAAATCAGCAGTCTGCTTTTTTCCTATACTCTTTATTAAATCAGGGCTGCATGAATTTATGGACTGCATATAATCAGCCGCGACGAACAGTTTGATATCGTTATAAAATGTGTTTCTTTTTGAAAAATAAGTATTATAATCCTCTGCTGTTATTCCATTCAGAACTTTTCCACCGGCGTCATATCCCGTACATTTATCAAGCATCAGCTGTTTCGCCGCTATAATAGCATCATATTCTTTAATAAGCTCCTGCGCTGCAGTTACGTATTCAAAATCAACTCCATATGAATTCGTAAGCCTGTTCGACTGAATATATTTCAAACTGCCCAGCATATTCTCTTCCATTGAATCAAGCTGCTTCAAAAACAGCAGAGACTCATTTCTGAAAGATTTTCCCTGCGGTTCATGCAGCCAGTTAATAAGCATTCTTCCATGCTGATCAAGTGGAATTCGTATATCAGTACGTGTTTTACTGCCCGGTAAAAAGGCACCGTGAACAATAAGGAGTCTTTTTGTACGCTCAATACTTTGAGCGTCTATTATACGAAGCAGCGGTGCAAATGTAAGTTGAGGAAGGTATTTTCCGTCGTGTTCATACAAAAGCTCAATTCTGCGGCGGATACCGTCGCTGTCTATAACGACATTAGTAAAACCTGCGCCTGCAGCTCTGCATATGAGTGAATGCATTGCAGGTGAAAATCCCGAAGTAGTAAACTGTTCGCTGGAAGTAAATCTATTGTTTACCGGTATAAAATTTTTTTTGTCAGTTACATTTGACAGAAGCATACGTTTTTCTACATATGTTTTATCTTCTTCTGAAAGAGGAATAGCAACGTCGCGGGTGTTTACCGTAAGCCATGTATTTCCGAAAAACTGGATTGCCTGTCCGAAGTACTCATCGTTGTTTCTGTACATCTTAGCCGTAATGCTTTGCTGCAGATTTGCTATGGACGGGCCTATATAGTCGGAAATCATCGTATTCGTAAGAGATGGAATTTCATTCCGTGCAACCTGACCGCTTGCAACAGCATTGGAAAGTTCATTTATGGTTTCAAAAATATCCTGTCTGCTCGCAGAAAAAGCTTTATCAAGATTTTCCTCTGCATGCGGTTCAATACCTTTCGGAGACGGTGAAAGATATTCAATATCAAACACAGCACCAGCTGCACCAAGCTCTTTCATCCGTATAAGACAATCGGCAAGAACATCACGGCTCCACGGCCACTCGCCGATTGCCTGAATCGATTCGTTGTCAATATTAACAAAAAGAATTTTTTCAGACTGCTCCGGTTCTTTTCGTATTCCTAAAAGAAAATCGTACATACGATAATCAAGTTTCTGAAATAAACCCAAAAAACCGACCAACAGGTATACTGCTGTAATTACGAGAAATACTATAAAATCAATCGATTTAAAAAAAGACGAAGCTCTCCTGTTTACTTTCGAATTTATCATGATAAAAGTATATCATAACTTTATTCCGATGTCAGGATTAAATAAGCGGCTCGTGCTGCATTCTGTTCTGCTTCTTTTTTACTTTTCCCGCTCTCAGGACCATACGTAACACTTCCAAGCCGGACGGTAACACAGAACGTCTGATCATGGTCCGGACCATTTATACTCACTGTTTCATACCGGGGACATTCTTTTGCTTTTTTCTGATACAGCTCCTGAAGGAGCGTCTTATAATCTTTTGTTCCCTGATCGTGCTGCACTTTTTCTATTTCCGGTACCAGAAACGAAAGAATATATTTTTCTGCACTTTCATAGCCAGAATCTATATAATATGCCCCGATTATTGCCTCCATACAGTCGGCGAGTATTGCAGGTTTTTTTCTTCCACCACTGAGCTCTTCTCCGTGTCCGAGAATAAGCATTCTGTCAATACCGAATCTGACTGCTACAGGAGCAAGTGTTTTTTCTGAAACAACGACAGACTTTATTTTTGCAAGATCCCCTTCCGGATTTTTCATTGTTTCAAAAAGGTATGCAGCTGCGGCCAGCCCAAGTACCGAATCGCCCAGAAATTCAAGCCGCTCATTATTTAAATGATGTTGTGACTCATTTTCATTCGAATATGACCGGTGATGAAAAGCCAGTTCCAAAAGAGAAAAATCATGAAATTTAAGCCCAAGCGGTTTACAAAAAGCAAGAAGATCTTTTTTCCGCCCGGAAGATATATCTTTATCGTATGCTCTCATTATAAAAAAACACAAGCCTTAACAGCTTGTGTTTGCTCAGCAAAATTGCTTCTAAAACAGGAACAGGCTTGTAAGTCTGTTTATTTTTTCTCCTGTTCAGTCTTGATGAAATCATATGCATCTCTGACTGTTTCGAACTCATTCGCTTTATCGTCAGGGATACTTACACCAAGTTCCTCTTCAATAGCGTAAACAAGCTCATACGTATCGAGACTGTCTGCACCAAGATCACCTCTGAAAGATGAATCCAAAGTAATCTTGCTTTCATCGATTTCCAGTTTCTCCGAAATGAGTTTCTGGATTTTGTTGAACAATTCGTCCATTTTC
>JBAYAJ010000125.1:0-7285 GCA_041669845.1 Treponema sp. | reverse complement strand
TTTTACAAGTAGTAATGGTTCTTCATATGACAAAGCTGTCTGATTTTCCACAGTACCAGTCCTTTATTATTGTTTTACGTATGTCCATATTTTATGCGGCTGGTCAGGACTTACTCCGTACAGGCTGAACATCTGTGGTACAGTAACAAACGTATACCCTTTCTCTTTAAGAGACGGAATAAATGTCTTTAGTGCTTCTACTGTATTTACATTTCCTGAAAAATCATGAAGCAGCACAATCGTTCCGTCTCTTACGCCGCTGATTACACGAGCTGCCCGTTCCGCTGCCGATACGTCCGCCACCCAGTCATCAACGCCCATCCCGCATATAAACGGCAGATGAACGGCTTCGTACAGTGTATCGTTCACACGTATATACGGAGGCCGGAAAAACGACGGAGTGGTACCGGTAATTTTCTTAATCAAACTGCACGTCCGTACAATCTCATCCTGTATTGCTTCTTTCGTCATTTTAGTCATATCGGAATGAGTCCATGAATGACATTCTATATCACAACCAAGAGACTGTTCCCTCTGTATAACAGGGACAGACTCCCCGGTAATATTCTGCCCGATAAGAAAAAACGATGCCGGAATGTGTTCGTTCTCAAGAATGTCCAGAACCTGCGGCGTCGTTACCGTATTCGGCCCGTCATCAAAAGATAAAGCAACATACATGTCTTTTCCCCTTAAAATTGCAGCTCTCCATCCCGGAGAACAATTTTTTCTGAACCATCCGCATAGGTTATAATGATTGTAGGATCCCGTACCACTCCGTCAAGATGAATAAGTGCCGGTGCATCGCTGTCGTAGTTTTCACCGATTGCAAAATGGCATGTACGGAATGCTTTTTCATCCTCAAGCATATTGCCGGTTATAACAGCGGAAGGGTTCAACCCTATACCAAGTTCTCCGATATTCCGTGCATTGCGGCTGTATACAAGGCCCATTCCTGACGGAAGTCTGCCTTCTTTTTCCATACTGACTGCGTTTGTTTCTGCATCACGTATTGTTTTCTCCAGACGGAGAGCTTCACTTCCTCCCGTAATCTCCGTAACAAAACCTGCTGCGACATGCACGGTAATTGGAGTTTTAAGAAGAGCATCACCATCACCGAATGTCATGGAACCGTCAAATACAATAGTACCAGAAGTTCCATATACCATAGTAAACGGCTTCCGGGTGTTGCCCGTCCCCACGACAGGACTTATAAAAACTTCCCCCGACGGAATATTTCCGCCTGAGCCGGGCTGTGAAAAATCACCATTGTCGCTGAGTGCTTTTCTTCCTTTAACAGGTACAGTTACATCAGTTCCGCCGGGAGCTGTAACATGCACACGTACTGCAAACTCGTACAGATGTTCAAGCATGGCACAACGGTGTGCAAGCTCATCATAATCAATCTGTATAGTACGTTCATACATTGAGGGGGGTAATACCGGGAGTCCAGACCGCACGCATCGTTTTTTTTCCGTACAACAGATAGTCAAAAATATGATCATATTCAACATTCCGGGCGTCTTTATACGGATGTGCAATACCTTCCGGGTCTTTGCCCAGTTTTACCACAGAAACAGAAAAACATACGTCGGGGTTAGACGCAATCGCTGCAAGTACTTCAGGTGCTGCGTTATCAAACGATTTTTTAGCCGGTTGATATATAAGTACGGGCCGCGCTCCGGCGGTACGGGCAGCTTCAAACAAATTCCGTGCAATACCATCTGTTTCCGGATTTGCGATAATAAGAACACGTTCATCTTTTTTTACGCTGCATACAGTACTGACCATCGTCTGTGCAGGTGTATTTTCGTTTTTCATTATGCTTCTCACTGTTCCGTCTGTAAAATATACAGACAGAACAGCAGAGAAGCAATATCAAAACAAACAAAAACTACCGGTATACGACTTTATCTGCATATCACCCGGTCCTATATTCCCGTCAGAAGGACCCTCATTTAGTCAGGAGACACGCTGCGTATCATTTTCCCGAACAGAAACAGTCATGTGTTCTGCTGTAAACGGAGCAAGTCTGCCGCCGTCTGCCAGAACAATCGTTTTTCCTGCAAAAGTACTATTATCTGCATTCCCCGTATCATAATAAACCGTATGACCGTTTGATTTAATATTTGCATACGAGACATCAGTATCTTTTAATCTCGAAAGATATGAATCACCTGTCACGTTCCAGACGGCGGATTTTTCCAGTGTAACCGATACAGTACCTGATTTTGTGCCGTTTACAGTACCTGTATATACAGCATTTGCGGCAAGTACAAAATCCATCGAGCTTATGCTGTCACATATGACGGAACCTGAAAGTGTCTGGTCATGAGCCGTAAGCAGAAACGTTCCGCCGTTACTTCCCCGCCTGCCCCAGCCGCGCTGCCCGTCATTCCCGGAAACCTGCACAAGTGTTCCTGACGGATACGAAAGCGTACAACCGCTCAGTTCTGCTTTCGCAGTGGTATTCGTAATGTAAAAGAACGGGCCATCCGATGTTGATGTCAGTTTTGAATCTCTGGCTGTAAATACTGCTGTTCCAGTTCCTGCATCGCCGGAAAAACTCTGATACAGCATAATACCATGCGTTCCGGCTCCGGTAAGATCGCAGTTATCAAGTGTAATAGAGTTTTTCCCTTCAACTGCGGCAATTTCTGCACCTGATGCAAACACTGCATTTGCACCGTCTGCATCCGAGGTTATCTGTACATTTTCCATTTTTATCTGACCTCCCGACGATGCGAAAACTGCTGCACCCATACCGGTAAAATTGCTCTGGTCCGCATCCGGTGAATCACCTTTCTTTGACAGTATAACACCGGGAAGCATAAGTTTCCCGCCGTTCAGTACAAGAACGACATTCTGCTTTTTTTATAATCTTTTGTTATGGAAAACAGTCTTAAAATATGCTCTTCTACCAGACAGACGGGAACGGTATACTTAAAAGAATGAATATCTGCCTTTTTACACAGGATGAAATTACCAAACCGCTTCCGGTCCGTGATGAACGGGGTGAACATATTATTAAAATACTTCATAAGAAAGCGGGGGATACGTTTTCAGCAGGAATTATTGGAGGAATGGCAGGAACTGCAACCATAACGGAAATTACCGGCAGTACGGCAGAATGTGGAGGAACAGTTTCTTTCACATTCAGGCCGGAGACTGACGGCAAACCGCTTTATCCGCTTACACTCATAATCGGTTTTCCCCGGCCCATCCAGTTGAAACGTCTTCTGCGTGACATTGCGGGACTTGGAGTCTGCGCAGTACACCTGACGGGAACAGAACTCGGAGAAAAATCGTATATGCAGTCTTCCCTTGTCGAACGAGGCACCGCATACCAGATGCTGCTGGACGGAACAGTGCAGGCTGCAGGTACGCACGTTCCCGAGTTATTTCTGCACCGAACACTTGCAGAATGTCTGAATGCCGTACAGAATGACAGTAAAATAAAAATCGCACTCGACAACGTCCGTGCATCGTGTCCGCTTACCGGATTTCTTGCCGCACACCCCGTAAAGGATGACGGACAGGCGGATGTATCCGTTATGGCGGCAATAGGCAGCGAACGGGGGTGGACCGATAATGAACGTGCGCAGCTTGAAAATGCCGGATGGACAAGGTGTTCGATGGGACAGCGCATTCTGCGGACTGAAACGGCGGCAACCGTTGCAGCATCGGTCATTCTTGCCGCAATGGGAAAACTGGATACATAAAAAAAGGCTCCGGGGTATACCGGAGCCTTTCAGAATCAGTTCACCATGTCAGTCTATGACATCCATACGCTGAACATCTTTCTCATAATCAACGCCTTCCACATCAAAACCGTTTGTAGCAAGAAAGTCGTGTTTATATCCTTCAAGATCGCAGTATAATGCAAGATTTTCCTGCGTCACAGTTTCCATACGCTGTGTACAGATTTTCTGAACTTCCGGATCCATTTCCAAATCGTCGATGCGGATCCGGTGCCCGCTGTCTGTCGGAACAGTACCTGCAGCATTATCAGATCCCGTATACAGACGTTCGGCAAAGAGCCGTTCCATCTGTTCAATACATCCCTCGTGCGTTCCTTTCGCCTTCATCACCTTGAAAAGAATCGAAAGATACAGAGAAATAACAGGAATAACGGCACTGGAACGAGTGACAAGACCCTTATTAACAGAAATATATGCAGCTCCACCGATGGAAGCTTTCATCTGTCCGTCCAGATCACGGGCAGCCTGCTCCAGATCTTTCTTAGCCATGCCGATTGTCCCGTCGCGGTAAATCTGGTGAGTCTGTTCCGGTCCGATATACGAGTATGCAACGGTACGGCAGCCTTCTGCAAGGACACCTGCTTCCGTAAGCTGTTTGATCCAGCGCCTCCAGTCTTCACCACCCATAACTTTAACCGTACTTGCAATTTCTTCATCTGTTGCAGGTTCTGCAGACGATTCTTTAAGCGTCTGCGTCATGATGTCGATGCATTTTCCGCTGTATGTCTTTCCCTGTGGTTTTATAACTGATTTGTACAGGACTTTCGTATCCGGGTCAGTACGGACAGGACTGGCAAGACTGTAAATAATCAGGTCGAATCTGCGGCCGAGTTTTCTGACTTCTTCAATGATACGTACACGGGTTTCATCCGCATATGCGTCCGCATTCATGGTAACAGAGATGAGCCCGTCCTTTTTTGCAGCGCGGTCAAACGCCATGTTGTTATACCAGCCGGGCGTGCCGCCTTTAGTTTCAGTCGGTTGTTTTTCAAACGAAACACCGATTGTATCAGCCCCGTACTCAAATGCCGCCGAAATACGGCTTGCAAGCCCGTATCCTGTCGAACAGCCAAGTACAAGTACCATCTCAGGCCCCTTACCGCCCTCTTTTGAAGTTTTCGTTCCACGTTCAGCTTTCTGCGCTTTTACGTACGCAATCTGATCATCTGTATCTTTTGCGCATCCAACCGGGTGAGCGTTAATACAGATACTGCTTCTTACCATAGGTTTAATAATCATTCTGTTTCTCCAAATAAAGAAAATAACAGGACTGCTGATCAAGTCACAGGGGATTCAATCAGCGTGCCCCTGATTTACGCATTATATCGTTTTATTACGACGCACCCGTTATGGCCGCCGAATCCCAGAGAGGCGCTCGCTGCTACGTCAATTCTGCCTTCTACGCCCTTATTCGGTACATAGTCAAGATCACAACCATGTTCAATATCCGGATTATCAAGATTGATTGTTGGGGGAAAAAAATTGTCGTTGATGGCTTTCACGCAGAAGAGTGCTTCGATAACACCTGCCGCTCCAATCATGTGTCCCGTCATGCTTTTTGTTGACGATACCTTCATCCTATATGCATGGCTGCCGAACGCACTTTTTATCATTTTCGTTTCCGCTTCGTCGTTTGCCTGCGTAGAAGTACCGTGCGCATTGTAATACTGAACATCCTCCGGTTTTACCCCGGCATCCTGAAGCGCCCGCGTAATACAAAGCGCTCCGCCGGAACCGTCAGGACAGGGTGCGGTAATATGATATGCATCGCTCGAAGCTCCATAACCTGCAAGTTCGGCATAAATGTGCGCACCGCGTCTTTTCGCATGCTCAAGTTCTTCAAGTACGAGAACAGCGGAACCTTCCGCCATAACAAAACCGTTACGTTTTCTGTCAAACGGGCGGCTCGCTTTCTGAGGGCAGTCGTTGAATGTAGGAACAAGAGCCTGCAGTACCTGAAAACAACTGATTCCAAATCCTGTGATGCAGGCGTCAGCTCCACTGCCCAGACAAACGTCAACGCGACCACTGCGTATCATATCCATTGCAAGCCCCAGCGAATCAGTCCCGGATGCACAGGCGGTGGAAAGTGTCCATACCGGACCATGAATACCGAGCAGCATACTTACATTTGCGGCTGCCTCATTTTCAAGCATCATCGGTGCGGTAAGAGGAGGAACACGGTTCGCACCAAGCTTCGGATCGCAGTATTTTGTAAAACCATTCTCAAGCGCATCGAATCCACCGATTCCTATTCCGGTAATTATTCCTGAATTATCTTTGCCAAAAGATACATTATCGTAGCCCGCGTCGTGCACAGCCTGAATACATGCGGCCGTAAGAAATTTTGTAAACCGTGCCATCTTACGCATAATCTTATGATCGACATTATACGCGTCGAGCGAAAAATTTTTTACTTCTGCTGCAATTTTTACGGAATAATCGGCTGTATTAAAAAGAGTAATAGGTCCTACTCCGCTTTTTCCGGAACGAATACCAGCCCATGTTTCTTCAACCGTATTTCCGAGCGGTGTAACAGCTCCAAGACCGGTAATAACTACACGTCGTTGTGACATTATAAACTCCAAGGCACAAAGTATCGCTATCGGGGGTTTCCCCCTTCATACGAATAACACTGAATAATGATCTGTGCATTATTCAGTGTTGTCCTTAGTGTACCTAGGATGACATTTTCCGTCAATATGTCAAACTTTCAGAGTTGAAATAAGGAAAAGATCGTTTCTGTTCGGTTTTTTAGGGGCTGTACCATTATCCTTTTCACGGATTTCTACGCGACGGATTTTCCCGCTTATTGTTTTTGGCAGTTCTTTTACAAATTCAATAATGCGCGGATGTTTATAGCTGGCCGTCTGATGTTTTACATAGTCCTGCAGTTCAATCTCAAGTTCTTTGCATGGCTTGTACCCTTTGTTTAGAACGATTGTCGCCTTTACGAGCTGTCCCCTTTTTGGATCTTCAACACCAGTAACGGCACATTCGAGAACAGACGGATGCTGCATAAGCACACTTTCAACTTCAAACGGACTGATACGATAACCGGAACTTTTGATAATGTCATCGGTTCGTCCGACAAACCAGATATACCCGTCTTCATCAAAGTAGGCGGTATCTCCGGTATGATACAGTCCGCTGTCGAACGCAGCAGCAGTAAGTGAAACATCACGATAATATCCGGCGAAAAGGCCGAAAGGCCTGCCCTTATCAACATGAATCACAATTTCGCCTGTTTCTCCAGCCTTACATTTTTTACCATCAACATCAATGATGTCGACATCGTATCCCGGTGCAGGTTTTCCCATTGAACCAGGTTTTGGAGTCATACCGGGAAAGTTGCCGACAATTACAGTCGCTTCAGTCTGTCCGTATGCTTCGAACATTCTGATACCGGTTTGTTCATAAAATTTATTATACACTTCCGCATTAAGAGCTTCGCCGGCTGTTACACAATACGTAAGCGCCGACAAATCGTATTTTTTTAAATCCTGCCGGATAAGATACCGGTATAC
>JBAYAJ010000124.1:0-7354 GCA_041669845.1 Treponema sp. | reverse complement strand
TGGAATATAAACCGGATACTGATAAAAAAGACGAAATAAAACCTGTCATAGTACCATCCGTAAATGCACAACTCTGCTTCGTTCTTATTGATTCTGATGGTTCCGTAAGCAGACAAATCGCATACCGTACAATGCCTAAATCAGACTCACCGCTCTCAGATACGATCAAAGCTCTCCTTGCAGGACCGACTGTAAATGAAAAAGCAAAAAACTGCATGACACTTATACCTTCAGGAACAAAATTGTTAAGTGCAAACGTAAAAAATGGCATTGCCACTCTTAATTTCAGTGAAGAATTCGAATACAATCCTGTTGGTGTCGAAGGTTACATAGGACAGCTGATGCAAATTGTTTACACAGCGACGTCCTTCAGTACCGTAAACAGTGTACAATTTATTGTTGAAGGGCAGAGGGAAGAATATCTTGGCAGTGAAGGAGAATGGATTGGATCTCCGCTGTCGCGTTCGTCATTCCGTTAAACAAATGCATGTCCTCTGCGGTCGAGCATCATATTGCTGAAGGCTGTACCATAATATGTATTAACATCGGCATTTCTGTCTTCTATTACAGCATAACCGGCAGACATTACAAGCGGATACGATGTATTCTTTGAATACTTTTCACAGGCAGAACGTATTTCCGACAATATCCGGGAAATATCGGACAACTGCGAAACCGGCAGCACTATTATAAATGTAGAACTTTCCATACGGTATATATGGTTCTCCGGGAGCGTATCGCGGAGAATCTGTGCAGCAGCGGCTATATATGTATCACCAGTACGATGTCCCAGCGATGCATTAACCTCTGCAAGATTGTCAAGGCCTGCTGCAACAAGCAGATACTGCTCACATGTACTTTGAAGTTCTACACGTACATTCATAAAAAAAGAACTATTGTTCAGACACCCTGTCAGAGGATCTGAATAGGCACCTGCTTCCATACTTTTAAAAAGCATATTGTATGAATCAAGATCAAACAATGTACAACAATATCCAATTTCCTTTTTTGAATGCATACGGCATACAGGTTGTTTTGTACAAAAATACATTACTCCTGTTTTTATATTTAACAGATAGGACATTTGTTTTTGAGAGTCAGTCTGTGAAACTCCCAGTCTCCGGAATACTTCAGACGAAAAAACTATATCATATTTCATATACTGATGCAGTGGAGTAGTTGTATTATGGACAATCATATCCCTGGCACTTTCATTTGCCGTAAGAAATTCATCATTTGAATTAAAAACGAACAGAGGCATATCCGTCCGCTCAAACAAAGTCCGCCTGCACTCTGAAATCAATGTTTCATCTGAATCTGAATACATTGCAATAAAAGACAGGTTGACAAGTAAAAAAGTACATACATCATAGAAATAATCAATATTCTTTGTAATTTCCGGCAAATAGCCAAGTCTGTTCAAATATCGGGCAAAATTCTGTATAATAAAAATGGTTAATATAGTTGTGATAATCATATAACCATTCTTATTCTTATGAAAAGAAAAAAAACACCGTATAATAAAAAGTACCGCAGCAGTGCAGATAAGGCCGTATCCATATACCACATGTAAATAATCCCATACATGAAGCGGTTCCGTACCGGCAGGCGCAAAAAGATCTGTTTGTTTGTATATCAATGCAATAATGGTAAGAGCAGGGAAAATGAGCGGCAAATGCACTATCTTTTTTCTCTGTTTATCATTTGGAACAGAATATCGGTAAGAAAACCAGAAAACTGTATATGCAGAAAATTCAATAGCAAGATAGGTAACTGCCTCAATTGGTAAATAATACTGTACGGGTATTATGTTTTTAACAGCTCTGAGCAAATTCCATATTCCCATAGCAAAATTAGCAGCAGCAAAAGAAGCCGCCGAAGTTTCCTTCTCATTCCGCTGCATATAATACATTGCATAGAAAAAACAAAAGAGACTTATAATAATAAGGAATACAGATTCTAAATAATTATTCATGTACGGCTCCTTACTACTGGACGGTATAGCCTCCGATTATACTGTCAAAATATGAATGGTTCGTCTGATATATGTTATTAAAAACAGACAGTGTAAAAAAATAATACTCCCCATCGTTTTTCTTCGTAAGTATCCGGAAAGTTCTCGTTACAGTGCCGCTGTCCGGTTGAAAAAACACACAATTTATTATATACCGTTTCTGGCTGTATTCAAGAAAAATATCCCGCCAGTTTATATATGAATCTTTTGTACTCTGCAGCATTTGACGCAAAACAGCATCATCTGCATTATTTTGAACTCCACCGAACTTTGGTAGCATTGCAGCGGAAACAATTGCAGTATCACCCAGCAGCCAGAGATTATCCATTGATTGTGTCCACTGTGAATCAAGGACAACAGTCTGACCGTCTGCAGTCGTAAAAGTTTTTTTGGCAGCCTTTTTATTATTTAAAAAAACATGGGTGCGGTCAGAATATTTTTCAGGCATTCCGGTAAATGCAGTAAAAGCTGTATCATTGGAAGAATAAAGAGTTCCTGCCGTGACAACCTGAAGTAATTCTTCCGATTTGTCTGATACAATCTTTTTTAAATTAAACAAAGGAATAAGATAATCATATTCCATTGTTACTTTTCCACCAAATTGAGGAAAATTATCCGTCACTTTTTTTTCACGATTTTTCGAAGCAGGAGAAACATCGCCTGCCTTAATCCGGCGGGAATTAAGTTCATAAAAAATATCATGCATATAATTAATTAATTCTGTATCGTCAGAAGTCACGCTGCCTACAATCCGTTCACCGGTCAGCTCTATATGATCCGCAGCCGGATTAAGTGAAAAAAATATTTCTACCGTACGACTGGTAAGATTTTTATCCTTATTCCCCGGTGCATAGTAACGGACTGCATACGCCGAATCGTTGTAATACAAAAAACCAATATAAGACGGCCGGCTGAACGTCCTGTCTTCATAATAGACATATTCACCCGATACATCACTGATATATGGTACAAAACCAGGCAGCGCTGCAGCCGGTAAAGAACACCACGCTGCAGCAATCGCTGCAAAAATAAAAAAATAAAAACTCTTTTTTACTATAATCATACTTTGTTCAGGCGTTCAGTACTGCAAGTGCATCTCGGACAATTTTTTCGACCGATTCCGCCGCGCTTTCTACAGGAATAAGCACTGGTTCAGATGCCGCACGTTCCTTTATCTCCACATTCGGAAGATTTTTCTCTCCTACGACAACACGTACAGGAATACCAATAAGATCCATATCTGCAAATTTTACACCGGGCCGTTCACTACGGTCATCAAGAAGGACTTCAATTCCGGCTTTTGTAAGTTCATCATAAATCGAATCGGCTGCTGCCTGCATTTTCCCTTGATATTTAATAGGAACAATCGCAACCTGATACGGACAGGTACTCATCGTCCAGATAATGCCTTTGTCGTCATGATGTTCTTCAATAATGGAAGCAAGTGTCCGGTCAAGTCCAATTCCATAACAGCCCATTATCGGTGTCTGAGTCTTACCGTTCACGTCAAGATATGAAACATGCATAGACTTTGTATATTTGTCACCAAGCTTGAAGATATGTCCGAGCTCATTTCCCTTCTTTGAATAGAACTCTCCGCCGCAGTCGGGGCATTTGTCTCCCTCTTTTACGATACGTATATCCGCTGTCATGAACGGAATAAAATCGCGCAGAGGTTCAACATGCATGTTGTCTACGTTTTTCTCACCCCCGCCCGTAACTGTATCATGAACACGTACTTCATAGGAACCGTCTTCCTTCTGTACCATAATACTCTCGTCTGCAATAAGAGGAACCTTCGTCAGACCGACAGGACCGACAAATCCGTGAGGTGCTCCGGAGTATGCAATTACTTCATTCTCTTCTGCAAGTTCCGCACCGCTCGCCTTAAGAACCGCCGCCAGTTTCGTCTCGTTCACGTCAAGATCGCCACGGATTGCCACCGCAAAGAAGCTTACCGGATAATATCCGGTACCGGACTCATTTTTTTCATGTTTAAATGATGCTGCTCCCGCTGCTTCTGTAAGATCAAGTGCACAATTATATACTTTGTAAATAAGCACTTTTATAAACTGCATTGCTGGCATTTTGAAGAACTGTTCCATCTGCTCTATCGTCTCTATACCGGGGCACGGAATTTTTTCAATAGTCCTGTCTGTTCTTTTCTGTGGTCTGCCGGCTGCGTCAAGAGCAGCATCGCTTCTGCAAGAAGCTTTCTCCACATTTGCAGCATATCCGCACTTTGAACACAGTATAAGGGTATTATCGCCAACTTCACTTTCAACCATAAATTCCTCTGAACCGGAACCACCCATTGCTCCAGTATCTGCTCGAACAGGAATTGCTGCTATGCCCATCCGCTTAAATATCCGCCGGTAAGCTTTTGCAAATTTCTCATAACTCTCATCAAGTGATTTTTGATCGGCATCAAAAGAATATGCATCCATCATTATAAATTCCCGGCCCCGCATAACACCGTACCGGGGACGAATTTCATCGCGGTATTTTGTATTTATCTGATAACCAATAACAGGAAGCTGTTTATAAGAGGTAAGTCCGTCGCGTACGACTGCTGTAAAAGCCTCTTCCGCCGTCGGACTTACAACCATATCCTGACCACTGCGCGTTTTCACTTTCAGCATTTCAGCACCCATTGTTTCCCAACGGCCGCTTTCTTTCCAAAGATCACCGGGCACAATAACAGGTGGTTTCATTTCGAGACAGCCTGCTGCATCAAGTTCTTCACGAATAATATTCTCTACTTTGCGAAAAGCACGGAGACCGAGCGGCATATATACATAAAGTCCGTTAGCAAGTTTGCGGATAAGTCCTGCACGCATCATAAGCTGATGGCTTGCAATAACAGCGTCTGCAGGAGCTTCCCGCAGTGTAGAAATAATTGTCTGAGATGTTTTCATATGAACATATTTTAGCGTAAATAGTAGAGATATTTCAAGTTAAGTTTTTCATTGCTTTTCTGCCAGTATGATTTATAATATTACTATGGAATATATTCAAAATGTTGTAGAGTATTATGATGAACTTTATCCTGTCACTGATACTCAAAAAAAGTTTTATGCAAATATAAAGAAATCATATTCGATGCCGGTAAAATTTTTACAAATCGGATGTGGTACAGGTGCATTGGAACATGCACTGGCACAAGATGGTTCAGACGTAACAGGTCTTGAAGTCTCAAAAGAACTCATAGCAGCGGCAAGTCTTCGTAAACGAACACAGCTTACAGCTGTCCGTTTTTTCCAGCTTTCCACGCTGGATATGACCCGTTTTCTGGGAAAAGGATTTTATAACGTAATTTCATGCCTGAACAGCCGCATCATTTTTATACATGACAGAATTTTGTTAAAAAAGTTTTTCTTCGACAGTAAAGTACTTCTCTCAAAAGACGGAACTCTTGTCCTTGCATTGTTCAATTTTCACCACACAGAACAGGCAGCAGTCACTCAATTACCGGAATTGAGCAGCATCCGTGTTAAAATGATTTCATCGCTTAAAAAGAATGGTACAGAACTTATGTATCTGAATCAGAATATCGAAACCGGCAACGGTAAGATTCTAAAAGTAATGGACAATGAAGAAGTCTATCCATTAACAAAGGAAGAAATCGTCGCATTTGGGAAAGATGCAGGCTATACGAAATTCTGTTTCTATAATTCGTTCAGTATGGATGAATATACAAATAACAGCGATATGCTTATCTGTATGATGAAATAAAACCAATTGAGCCACCTGTAAAAGTCAGTAAACGGTTTGCCGGTGGCTTAATCAGTTTATTTTCCATCGATTATTTGAGTCTTTTACAAAGCGCTTCGTGTTTACCTCAAGAAGACGACCGTCTTCTCCAAGCATTTTGACCATAGATGTAATAGGATTCACTTCGGTAATCTTAAAATTTGTCCCGTCATAAAATACCCGGATACCTTCGGAAGGCAGATTTTTTCGAGCTTCACTGTACCAGTCAAATTCATATGACAGACAGCACAGCAACCTTCCGCACTGACCGGATATTTTCATCGAATTAAGTGAAAGATTCTGATCCTTCGCCATACGAATAGAAACAGGACGAAGTTTATCCGACACTGCATGACAGCAGTATGGACGACCACAAACACCAAGTCCTCCCGTAATACGGGATTCATCCCGTACACCGATCTGACGCAGTTCTATACGCATTTTAAACACAGAAACAAGATCTTTTACAAGTTCCCGAAAGTCAACACGATTATCGGCACTAAAGAAAAACAGCGCTTTCTGTTCATCAAATAAAAAATGTACCGAAATAAGCTTCATATCAAGATGATGTGCTTCTACTTTTTCTCTGAATACAGCAAATGCATCTTCTTCTTTTTTCTTCATCTCCTCAGCCCGCTTCAAATCCTCTTTCACAGCCTTACGATCAATTTCCACTACATCCGCTGGTTTTACCCCGACAGGATTATTAGACTGTCCAAGAACTACAGCCATATCGCGGCCGTAGCGGGTCGAAACAATAACATATTCTCCCGGATTAAGAGAGCCGGTTTTCCCGGCTGTTGCATACAGACTTTCACAAGAATAGGTAAGCTTAAGGTGATAAAGAGGTTTATCAAATATGAACCCCTCTCCCCCCTCCTCTGTTATATCTGCAGAATCCTCCAATGCTGAAAGATTTTCATTATCATCGTCTATATCATTTTCAAATATATCACCCATACTTTTCTCCTCACATGCTGTCATGACACAAACATATCGACTACAAGCCCCTGTATCTCTTCTACCCGCTTCAGCAGCTTAAGTTTATCAGCCTGATTTGCCAATATTTCAGAAGCAAGTTGATCCAGTTTGCTGTTAATTACTTCAATATTGATGAATGGCGATTTCTCCCTGTGAGTGCGTCTGTCAGGAAGGCGTTTATACTGTTCGATTTCATAACTGTATTTGATGACAAACTTCATAAGCTGGCTTATCGTCTGACGATATTTCGCAAAAGCATCGCCTGACATCTTTTCTACCAACTCATCTCCTGCCATTGTAACACGATCCTTTAAAAATACAACAGCATCTTCCATGGACATCGCTGCAATCTCAGATGGCAGTCCGGCAGCAACAAGTTCATTAAGTTTATCATTTTTTCTCAGTTCTGCCGCAAATATATTTGACCTTGTATTTTCTGCTGCCTTTTCTTTTTTTCTTGCTTTCTTTGCTGTTTCACCAGCCGCCGAAGAAACAGCGGAAAAATACAATGATGTATTAATCTGATCAATTGAACTCATGTAAGAGAAGCCTTATTACGAATTATCTTTGCCTGCAGATATTTTTCTGATTCACCATCAAATTTTT
>JBAYAJ010000123.1:0-7406 GCA_041669845.1 Treponema sp. | reverse complement strand
TCCCCCTGCCTGCCATACAAGTCCCAGTGGTTCAAGAACCCAGCCCTGCGGGAAGGAAAACATATTAATTGATGGATCTGCTTTGTGGAGTTTTTCTGCCTGTACTGCAAATTCATCCCATGTTGTTGGGACTGTAAGACCGTATTTGTCAAAGATATCTTTACGGTAGACCATAATTGAAGCTCCGCTGTCCTGCGGTGTTCCATAAATTTTACCGTCCATAGAAGTTGATTTCAGTGTTACTTCCGGATAGTATTTTAAATACGTCTTTTTTGATACCCACTTGTTAATAGGCTGGAAGCTGCCGTATTCCATCATCTGCGGAGCGTAAGTATATTCACACATAATGACATCGGGCAGTCCTTTTCCGGCAGTAGTTGCAGTCATGACTTTAGTGTATTCTGCCGAACCGTCACCCATATTATTCCATTTAACCTTAATAGTAGGATAAGCCTTTTGAAATTCTTCAATTGCATAATTTTCATTGCTTGTCCATGCCCACATTGTTAATTCGCACGGTTTACCTTTGTATGCGGGGTAATTTTCGGCGATTAGAGATGCACAGTTTGCAATAAACAAAGAAACAGCAAATATGCATAATTTTGAAATCTGTTTTGTCATAAACATGACCTCCTGTAGTTTTTTTATGTATCAAATATATATGATACATAATGAGTTTATCTTGAAGCAGTTAAAGTATGTGGCCGAAAATTGTATTTGTCAA
This sequence comes from Treponema sp., assembly GCA_041669845.1. GTDB lineage: Bacteria > Spirochaetota > Spirochaetia > Treponematales > Treponemataceae > Treponema_D. The sequence continues at coordinate 6,682 of JBAYAJ010000123.1, read as the reverse complement.
GTAAATAAAACGATTATTTTTAATAAAAAGTGATATAATTCGATTAAACTGAATATGAATATGGTTCGCTATGTGAACAAAATTTAATCAGCCGGTTTGAAAATTTTTTACCTGCATTTTGGTAAGGGAAAAGACACTAATATGATTTTTTATATTAATACGCTGTTTTATTTTTACATGCTCAATTTTGAGCAAAGAAATATATGTTCTCCGAAGACGAGTTTAATACGCCCTGTAGAGAACATATGTTAGAATACAGTATGATTTTTTCTTTAGACTTTTTCCAGTTCTATGGTCCCAACAAGATGGATACCTGATTTCTCAAGCAGTTTTTCTGCTTCAGAAACGTCAGTAGCGCGCATAATCATATAGGCACTGTTCGTTTTTCTGCCGGTGAATCCATACATGTATTCCACATTGCATCCCTTTGTTCCCAGCAGTTTGAGTATTCTGTTAAGACTCCCTGCTTCATCCGGAATTTCAAGGGCAAGAACGGGCGTTACTTTTACGACATATTCATTTTTGCGTAACAGTACTGCCGTTTTATCCGCGTCGTCGGCAATAATACGCGCTATACCGAAGTCTGATGTGTCTGCAAGCGACATTGCACGCATGTTTATATTATTTTCTGCAAGTGTTTCTGTAAGACCGGAAAGCGTTCCCGGTTTATTTTCAAGAAATACCGAAATCTGATTAATAGTCATATAAAAATCTCCTAATTATCGTGCAGTTTCCGCGTATCAATTACGCGCTTTGCTTTACCGTTGCTGCGCTCGATCGTTTTTGGGGCAACAAGCGATACTTTTGCCTTTATCTGCAGAATTGTCTGAAGTGCAGCTGAAAGGTTATTTTCTTTGCGGCGTATGTCGCCTACAACATCGGAAAAATTATCCTCCGTCATTTCTACCTGTACTTCAAACGTATCGTTATTATCTTCTCTTCCTACAATAATCTGATAGACGGGTGGATAGCCTTTTGACAGGAGGACTTCTTCTATCTGAGAGGGGAAGACGTTTACACCACGGATAATGAGCATGTCGTCTGTACGTCCCATTGGTTTTGACATGCGTACAAATGTACGGCCGCATGCGCACGGCGTACGGTCAAGTATACCAATATCCTTGGTTCGGAAACGGAGCAGTGGAAATGCTTTGCGCGTAAGGCAGGAGAATACGATTTCACCTTTTTGTCCGTCGGAAACACGTTTATGAGTTTCCGGGTCGATTGTTTCGACAATGAAGTGATCTTCATTTACGTGCATACCGTGCTGTTCCTTACATTCGTATGCGACACCCGGTCCCATTATTTCGGTAAGGCCGTAGATATCGTATGCTTTAAGTCCAAGCGACTTTTCAATCTCCTTACGCATAGCTTCGGTCCATGGTTCTGCTCCGAAAATGCCTGATTTCAGATAAATGTCGTCCGGTGTCATCCCCATATCGTGAAGTGTTTCTCCCAGATATGCAGCATATGAAGGTGTACAGGCGAGTATCGTACATTTAAAATCTTTAAGAATGGTAATCTGCCGCTGCGTATTACCGGCGGAAACAGGAACGACTGTACACCCAAGTTTTGTCGCACCTCCGTGGATACCGAATCCGCCGGTAAACAGGCCGTACCCGTAGGCAACGTGTATAATATCCTCACATGATGCTCCTGCTGCGACAAGCTGTCGGGCGACAACATCATCCCAGATATCAAGGTCTTCTTTAGTATACCCGACTACAATTTGTTTTCCCGTTGTCCCGGACGACGCATGAAGACGAACTACATCTTTCAGTGGAACCGCAAATAATCCATACGGATATGTTGCACGGAGATCATCTTTACACATGAATGGCAGTTTATCCAGATCCTGCAGACCATGTATATCTGACGGTTCCAGGCCTGCTTCCCGACACCGGTTCCGGTAAAATTCAACATTATCGTATGCCCATTTAAATTGTTCGACGAGACGTTTTCCCTGAAGCTCCTTAATCTGGTCTTCGGGCATCGTCTCCATGTTTTTCTGGTAGTAGTGCTCACACATTATCTTTTATCCTTATTATTTGTATCTGCTTATAATAACATAAATATGAGTTTTAGGGAAATTATTTATCATATTTTTGATTGAAGTACACTTTCGATACTTTTTCGTACCTGTTCATTCAGACCTGCGGAAATCTGCTGAATAAACGTTTCCTTATCATACAGAATTGTGTTTACAGGGCATCCGTCTGATTTAAACAATAATGCAGGATCAACTTCAAGCGTTGATGCTATTTGTTCTATCATATCTATAGGCGGCATACTTTTTCCGCATTCAATCGTGTTGATATAATTAAATCCCTTATTGAGCAGATTTGACAATTTTTCCTGGGAAAATCCTTTCAGATTTCTATAGTATTTGAGATTCTGGATAAAAGTGTCTTTCAGGGATTGTTTCACTTGTAAAGAATGAAGCAAACACTGTGGTTTTGTAACATTATAATGTAGCATATTATTAGTAGACATAAGTAAAATTCGATAATATAATGTAATTATACATTATATTATCGATAATTTAGTAAAAATAATCATTTTTACTCTATTAAACAGGAGTGTATATGTTTTTAAAAAAGAGGTTTACTGTTAGATTACATAAAGAGATTTGATAAAAATGCAGCCATCAATTATACAATGCCGCAAAGCAAATGAAATTCTGTCACGATCAGAGCTGTTTGATGAGGAATTATCCCGTTTTATCGATACTTACCACAAAACAAAAACAGGTGCACATTTTATTCTTATGCTTATTGATATAGATAATCTTCAGTATATTAATGATCTGTCAGGCAGAAAAACAGGCAGTAGAATAGTTAATACCGCAGAATCTCTTCTCTCCCACAGAAAATCTGATGTATTTCATGTATACAGACTTGAAGGAAAGATATTTGCTGTCATAGTAGAGAACAGTAGTGGGGGATCATTTATTTCCAGTCTGTGTGAAGATATATTTATAGAATTCAGCAGAAAACGAATAAGTATTTCGATTGGAATTGCTGTATATCCAGAGCATGGCAAATCTGCATCAACTTTATACAGAGATGCCGATCTGGCTCTGAGGTATATAAAGATAAATTTTAAGGGTAACTATTGTATATATAAGCCTGAAATGTATACTCATTTTTTTAATGAAATATATATTCAGAAGAGAATGTCGGACGGCCTTACAAATAAAGAATTTTTATTGTATTATCAACCACAATTTTATATTAAAAATCATCGTCTGCGCGGTTTTGAGGCGTTGCTGCGGTGGAATAATAATGTAACAGGTCTTCAGTATCCTGGTACTTTTATTCCGGCAGCTGAAAAATCTGACTTTATAAATCGTATTGGTGATTGGGTTCTGGAAAAAGCAATGACCGATTTGCATGATTTGGAAGCGAAATATAATTTCAAAGGGATTGTTTCCGTAAATGTTTCACGCAGACAGCTTCTGTCGCCTCTTTTCCTTACACACTTCAAATATCTGCTTGGAAAAGCATTCATAAATCCTGCTAAATTAGAAATAGAAATTACGGAAAGTTCTTTTATGGATGATCCAGCCCGGACGGCATTAACTATAACGGAACTTAAAAAAAACGGTGTAAGAATTTCAATCGATGATTTTGGTACCGGTTATTCATCTCTCTGCAATTTAAGTACTATACCGGTTGACACGGTAAAGATTGATAAGTCATTTATAGATGCAATCCTGGATAAAAATGATATAAATGATGAAATTATAAAGGCTGTAACGATTGTTTCCGGAAAGACAGGGCTTGAGACGATTGCAGAAGGCGTAGAAACAGAGCAGCAGGTTGACTTTTTGATCAACGTATCCTGCAATTGTATTCAGGGATTTATATGGGGAAAACCGGTACCTCTTACAGACTGTATTAAATACCTGTAAAAGAGGTTATAAAAAAAACGCCGGAAGCATTATACAACCGGCGGTTTTTATTCAAACCATGATTAATTTGCCTTTCCGAGTGCAAATGCTTTTTTGTTCATATCAAGAAATTTTGCCGGAACCATTTTCTCAAGAGCAGCCAGCCATTCGGTTTCGGGGAAGTCGAAATACTTCGAGAGATGTCCCATGAGAACGATATTTACTGCCTTTGCCGTTCCTGCCTGTTCTGCAAGGCTCAGGCAGTCCATCGCATCTACGTTGACTCCGAGTTTCTGCAGTTTTTCAACAAGGTTTTCGGGATACTCAGCTGTTCCTGTTATGACGGGCATAGGGTCGATCTGCTGGGTATTTGTGACGATTCTGCCGTCCGGTGCCAGATATTCGACATACCGGGCCGCTTCGAGCAGCTCGAACGAGACGATAAAATCTGCTTCACCCTTATCCACGATAGGCGAATATACTTTGTCGCCGAAACGTACATAGGTAACGACGCTTCCGCCGCGCTGACTCATGCCGTGTACTTCCGAAACTTTTACATCATATCCTTTATCGAGCAGGACTTTACCGAGCAGCTTGCTTGCAAGCAGCGATCCCTGTCCGCCGACACCGACGATCATTATATTTGTCACTTTATTTTTCATGTCGTACTCCGTTATTTTTCTTCACTGCTTTTAAGCGCGTCGAATTTACACATCTGTTTACATACGCCGCAGCCTGCGCACAGTGTGATGTCCACATTTGCCTTTCCGTCTTTCATGGCGAGTGCAGGGCAGCCTATTTTCATACATGCTTTGCAGCTCATACATTTTTTTGTATCTACGTGGAACGGCAGGCTGTGTTTTACTTCTTTAAGAAGTACGCACGGCCTTCTGCTTATGATTACCGACGGTTCTGCAGCTGCAAGTTCTTCCTTTACGGCAGTTTCACATTCTGCAATGTTGTAGGGATCAACGATCCTTACGCGGTTTATTCCCATTGCTCTTACAAGTGCTTCAAGATTGATTTTTCCCGCTGGTTCACCATACAGGTTTTTGCCTGTAGAAGGATTCTGCTGGTGACCGGTCATACCGGTAATTGAGTTGTCGAGGATGATGACAGTCGAATTCGACTGATTATATGCAATACTGGCAAGTCCTGTAAAGCCGGAGTGACAGAATGTTGAATCGCCTATAACGCCGACTGTTTTTCTTTCGCTGTCTTTTCCAAGGGCTTTATTGAATCCATGCAGGGCAGATACAGAAGCACCCATACACAGTGTCATTTCCATTGCGGAAAGCGGTGCTGCTGAACCGAGCGTATAGCATCCAATGTCACCCAGAACCGTTACTTTGTTTTTTGAAAGCGCGTAGAACATACCTCGGTGAGGACACCCGGCACACATAACGGGCGGCCTGACGGGGATAGTCTCCTCAAGTTTTTTTACCGGTTTGTCTGCTTTGCCGAACGCATGTGCAAGCACATTCTGGCTGAATTCGCCGCAGACCGGCAGCATATCTTTTCCATGTGCGTTAATGCCGAGCGTTTTGCAGAAATTCTCAATAATTGGGTCAAGTTCTTCAATAACAATTATTTTTTCGACCTTTGATGCAAACTTCTTTATGAGCTTCGGCGGAAGAGGGTTTACCATGCCGAGTTTTAATATGCTTACTTCGTCTCCAAATACTTCTTTTGCATATTGATAGCAGGTAGACGACGTTATAATCCCGAGTTTTGAGCTGCCTTTTTCGACACGGTTGATTTCTGCAGTTTCTGCCCATTCTGTAAGACTGTGCAGCCGTTCTTCCACAACAGGATGACGGCGTATTGCGTTTGCAGGAGCCATAACGTATTTCTGGATGTTTTTTTCATAGGTCTTTACAGGTTGTTCGATCCGGCTGCCTGTTTCAACAACTGACTGTGAATGGGAGATCCGGGTACACATTTTAAGAAGAACAGGTGTGTCGAATTTTTCTGAAATTTCGTATGCAAGCTTTGCGAATGAAAGAGCCTCTGCTGAATCCGACGGTTCAAGCATTGGAATTTTTGCTGCGATTGCATGATGACGCGAATCCTGTTCGTTCTGCGATGAATGCATTCCCGGATCGTCGGCTACCCCGATGACGAGACCTGCGTTGACTCCGGTATATGCAACTGTAAACAGCGGATCGGCCGCAACGTTCAGTCCAACGTGCTTCATAGCGCAGAACGAACGTTTACCTGCCAGACTTGCTCCGAATGCTGTTTCAAGAGCAACTTTTTCGTTTGGTGCCCATTCGCAGTAAATTTCTTTGAATTTTGCGGCTTCTTCAGTTATTTCGGTGCTTGGTGTTCCCGGATAACTGGAAATAATATCGCAGCCTGCTTCAAATAAGCCGCGGGCGACAGCCGCATTTCCCAGCATGAGTTGTTTCATAGATACGTCCTCTATTTAAAAAGATTACAAAAATACAGTTTGTGTAATGTATCTATGATACAGCATAGAAGCGTTTTTTACTACTACGGATTGAGCTTCTTCAGAATTTCCGGCAGCTGTATGTCGACCTTGTCGTTTTCAAGCTGGCATGTTCCGGCATTGTGATGGCCGCCCCCGCCGTATTGCAGACAGACGTCACCGATATTTACCTGCGAGGTTTTATTGATTATTGATTTTCCTATCATGATAGCAGTATTCTGTTTCTGGAAACCCCATACGACATGTACGGATATCTGTACATCAGGATACATGGCATATACGAGGAATCTGTTGCCTGCATAAATTGTATCCTCATTCCGGAGATCCAGAACAATTAC
>JBAYAJ010000122.1:0-7436 GCA_041669845.1 Treponema sp. | reverse complement strand
TGCCTTACGGCACCAGCACCTCAAGCTGGCGTGTCTACCAATTCCACCATCCCCGCGTGTGAGATGTATATTAGCAAAAACGATAAAACATGTCAATTACACAAATAAATAAATTGCACTCACTTATAAATATTGATTACTTTTTTACTGCTCCATAGGTATCCGTGTATTACCATGCATTTCCCAGCCCGTCAGGCTTTACCTGAAAATGGCTGAATTCCATCGAGAACGATGCTCTTCCCTGTGTAACAGAACGCAAATTAGTCGAAAAACCGAACATCTTTGCCATAGGTGCCTGCGCATGAACAATTTCTCCGGAAGGTTTTGAATCCTGTCCCATAATAATTCCACCACGGGCCGTTACCTGACTCATTGCATCTCCGACAAATTCCTTCGGACATGAAATATCTACGCTCATAACAGGTTCAAGCAGTTGTGGAGCTGCAGCAGAACATGCTTTGTCAAATACCTGCGAAGCGCATGCTTCAAATGCAAAAGGTGTTGAGGTAAGATCATTGTAGTCGATCGCCGTAACAGTAACAGCTGTATCAGTACATGGATAGCCGAATTTTATGCCTGACTGAAGAGCTGCTTCGAACGCACTCTGCATTGCATCAAAAATTTCATCAGGAATACTGTCGTTTCGTTTTGCCGTACACGTATACAGATTTCCTTCTCCCTGTCCGCGAGGTTCGACATGCACCGTAATACCTGCCGTATTTTCTTTTCCACCGAGGATTTTACTGTACGTTTCAGCTGCATCTGCAGCTGTGGTAACTGCCTCACGATATGTAACCTGAGGAGCACCGACACGGCACTGTACTTTAAAATCATCTTTCATACGTGTAACAAGTACGTCAAGATGAAGCTCTCCCATTCCACTTATTATAAGCTGCCCTGTCTCGGAATCCTCATGATAGGTAAAAGTCGGATCTTCATGCGAAAGAATGTCAAGCGTCTGATTCATTTTATCCCGTTCGGCAAGAGACTCCGGTTCCAGCGAAACAGAAATAACAGGTTGTGGAAACCTTGGCTGCTCAAGCAGAACCGGCATACCTTCGCTTCCGATTGTATCCCCCGTCTGAGCAAGTTTTAAACCGATAAATGCCGCAATATCACCGGCACACACACTGTCCATCGGTTCTTCTTTATCTGCATTGATACGAAAAATACGGTTAACCCGCTCACGTTTTTTCTTATTAACGTTATAAACCTGCGTTCCTGCATTAATTTTTCCAGAATACATACGGACAAAGCACAACGAACCCATATTCTGATCATACGTAATCTTAAAAACGAGACCGACAGGCATACCGCTTTCTTTGCATGGTACTTCAATCCGCTCTTCCTTGTCACGCTTAATATGCAGCCCAACCGCTGGAGGAACTTCATCAGGTGCCGGAAGATAATCGACAATTGCATCAATAAGCGGCTGCACACCCTGATTATGGCGCGCACTTCCAAGAACAAACGGAACTATAGAACGATTAATTGTTTCTTTTCTGATTGCACCCCTGAGTTGATCTACAGTAATTTCTTTTCCGTCAAGATACAGCTCGGCAAGTGCATCATCTGAAGAAGCAACCTGATCGATAAGCTTTTCCCGCCATTTATCTGCATCGACTCTGCGTTCCGGAGCGATGTCTGCTACCATAAACGTCTCACCTTCGTCATCAGCATTCCAATGGATTTCTTTCATAGTTAGTAAATCAATGACACCTTCAAAATTTTGTCCCTGCCCGACAGGAATCTGCAAAGCAACGCATTCAACACCGAATTTCGTATGTACGTCTTCCATCGATCCAAAAAAATCAGCTCCAATACGGTCCATTTTGTTCATAAAACAAATACGGGGAACTTTAAACTCGTCGGCCTGTTTCCAGACAGTTTCCGTCTGAGGCTGCACACCGTCTACTGCACAGATGACGGCAACGGCACCATCGAGCACACGGAGAGAACGTTCCACTTCGGCTGTAAAATCGACATGTCCCGGAGTATCAATAATATTAATCTGGTATCCCTTCCAATCAGTTGTCGTTGCTGCGCTCTGGATCGTAATTCCGCGTGCCTGTTCCTGCGGCAAAAAATCCATTGTCGCCTGGCCATCATCAATTTCACCGATCTTATGTATTTTCTTCGTATAGTATAGAATACGTTCCGTCGTCGTGGTCTTACCCGCGTCTATATGGGCCATAATTCCAATGTTACGCATTTTATTAAGCATTTTTTCCTCTGAATTAATATGAAGTATAGTATATAGAAAACATTGTCATTTCTCAATAGTCAGCAGGTAGTGATTATTTAGTCAGCATGCAGCATACACGCTTGTCTGAAGGAAGAAAAAAACTGCACTACTCGGACAGAAACTTAGATTCTTTCAACCACTGCTCAAGATCTTTGTTCCAATGGTATTTTCTCATAAATGCGTTATTAAGCATGCCAAAGCCGTGACCTCCCGTGTCATACACTGCAAAACGGTGAGGAATATTTTGTTCAGTAAGAGCCCTGTCAAGAAGTACACTGTTTTCAAACATAACGACAGGATCATCGCGGCAGGCGACCAAGTAGGTCGGCGGCATATCTGCAGGAATCTGCTTTTCCATAGAAAACTTTTCTTTTCGTTCTTCAGACATGTCTGAACCGAGCAGACTTTTACGGGACCACTTGTTCACTATATCGTCGCGCATTGAGACAACAGGATAAACAGATATGATAAAATCCGGACGCAGACTTACGACGGTATGAATACCAACTTTTTCAAGCTCATTGTCCGTATCCGCAAATGCTCCCGCCATAGTAACAAGATGTCCGCCGGCGGAAAAACCGATTGTGCCTACTTTATACATATCTATACCGTACCTGCCGGCATTTTCGCGTACAAGTTCGACAGCCCGCTGTATATCCTGCAACTGGCACGGAAAATGAAATCCACTTTCTGCAACACGGTAGCGCAGGACGAACGTCGTCACTCCAAGCGAGTTAAACCATTTCGCCGTACAATATCCTTCGTTGTACATCCCTAGATGATGGTAACTTCCCCCGGGACATATAATGACAGCCGTTCCGTCTGCATTCTCCGGTTTTGTCATGAACATTACAGAGTCCGCATTTCTCATTCCTTTTACTTCTTTCCAGAGTTCAATGATGCATTCTTCTCCAAAAAAAGATTGCACTGCAAAAAAGAAAAGAATGAAAATAATCAGCGTAATATGACTGTATTTTGAAATCATCATATATTGTATGGAAAATCTAACTTAATTCCGTCCTTCAGTCAATAATTTTATCCTTGCTATTTTCTGATTCTGAGATATATTTAAAGTATATCAACTAATGGAGGTTTTTTATGATTCAGGAGATAAAAGTAAAGTTTTATATCTGCAAACACTGTGGAAACATTGTTGGCATGATTTATGATTCAGGCGTGGTACCTGTCTGCTGCGGTGACAAAATGACAGAACTCGTTGCAAATACGACGGATGCTGCAAAAGAAAAACATGTACCTGTGATTACAGTAAAGGGAAACGAAGTCCTTGTCTCTGTAGGTGCTGTTCCACATCCGATGGAAACCGAGCATTATATACAATGGATTTATATCCATACAGTGCACGGTGGACAACGGAAAGTTCTGAATCCGGGAGACAAACCCGAAGCTGTGTTTGCTCTTACGGGCGGAGATAAACTTGTAGCAGCATATGCATACTGCAATAAGCATGGATTATGGAAGGCTGAAGCATAAAAAGGACTTAAGTAGTTCCTTGACATATTTTCTGTCTGTTATTATACTTTTTCAACGGTTTATCTATATGAACCATAAAAGAAGGAAATAATATGGCAGAAAATGAAGATGTCGACGACACAAAAACGCTTCTTGAAAAATGCGGACCTTTTTTTACTGCTATGGGAGATGAAGTTCGTCAAAAGTTATTCATGAATATGGCAGAAGCAGGCGGAGAAGGAGTAAATGTGTCCAGTCTTACTTCAAAGACGAGATTATCCCGACCAGCAATATCACATCACCTGAAGGTTTTAAAAGATAGTGGTCTTATTGAGTCGTATCGAAACGGTACGAAGAATTATTATTATGTCGATTTGCGCAGAAAACTCGAAGAACTTAAAGAATTTGTAAACGCAGTGGAACGACTTCTTTCCGCAGAGGCGCCCTCTAACTGACCCTACTTTTTGAGCGCTGCAACAGCTTCACCTATAAATAAATCGACAGAACCTTCCCTTATTACCCGTACAAGTCTGCACTCAATCCACGAAGATATAAGTTCAACCGGAATCATAAGGTCAGTTTTTGTGGCTTTTTTCCCTGTAATACCGAATCGTGTAAATTTGTCTATATCCGCCGATGAAACGGAGCCGCACTTTTCTATGACAGGATCATTTACATCAAGCGGCAGGCATACCGCAAATTCTTTTGATCTTTTTATGTTTATATCACATTGATGAGCCGGATCGCAGGAAAAAATCACTTTTGTTACAGGTTCATAATCTATCGGCATAATCCAGCTGATAGGTGTAATATTGTACAGTTTTTCCATATTTCCTTTTGTTGCAATAAGAACGGGCGGCACCACCAGCTTATATGCCTCCGTGAGGTCGTCTTTCTGAAATCCACTTTCCATAATTCATTGTCCTCCCAGTACCAATAATGATTAAAATTATAGCGCAGAATATATTTTTATCAACACGAATTTGTGGTAGTATTCTCCCAATGAAAGCAATAAAGGCTGTAATTTTTGACATGGACGGAGTTCTGCTCGATACAGAAACAATCTGCGACCGTACATGGAAAATAGCAGGTAGTGAACTCGGACTCGAAGATGTAAATGATATCATCAATGCATGCCGCGGATGCAATAAAAACGATACACGCATAATTCTCAAAAAGAAATACGGAAAGGAATTCGACGCAAAGTCATTTATGGACAGAACGTCAATCCTCTTTCATGAAATAGAAATCAGAGAAGGCATTCCGGTAATGAAAGGGGCTGTTCACGCGATTGAATATCTTGCACAGGCGGGATACCGACTTGCGCTCGCATCGTCGACACATGGCATAACTGTACGCCGGCAGATGGAAAATACAGGGTTGTTAAAATGGTTTGAAACAATTACAACAGGAGACATGGTCGAACACTCCAAGCCTGATCCTGAAATTTATACCCTTGCATGTTCGTCGCTTTGTCTTACCCCTGAACAATGTGCCGCAATCGAGGATAGTCCAAACGGTATACATAGTGCATACAATGCAGGATTAAAGTGCATAATGATTCCCGATAAAATTGCTCCAACAGATGAAATAAAACATATGCTTTGGAAGCTGTGTACATCACTTGATCAAATTCCTTTGATTTTTCCGTAATGATATCGGACTTTGAAAACAAGGATACCATATACTAAAAACGGGAAGAAAAAAAGTAAGATTCTCTTCCCGTCCTGTTTATTCAATAATAAATAATTATAATATGCAGATCGGAACAAAAGTCTCCGCTTTAAGAGAAGCACCGCCGATGAGGCCTCCGTCAATGTCCTTCTCCGCAAGAAGTTCTGCCGCATTTGATGCCTTCATTGAACCGCCGTACTGTATGATTATGTCATCTGCCGTCTGCTGGCTGTAAAGCTTTGCAATATGGCTGCGTATAAACGCATGTATTTCTTCTGCATCCTGTGGTGTTGCAGTTTTTCCAGTTCCAATAGCCCAGACGGGTTCGTATGCAATTGTCACACGGACCATCTGCTCTGCCGTTACACCGGAAAGATCTGCGTCAAGCTGAAACGCACAGACTTGTTCTGCTTTTCCCGCCTCACGCTCAGCAAGGAGCTCTCCAATGCAGAGGACAACGTCAAGCCCGCTGTTCAGAGCTTTGAGAACTTTTGCATTAATCAGCATATCGCTTTCACCAATTTCGTGACGCCGTTCGCTGTGACCGATGACAACCGTTTCTACGCCGATATCCTTAAGCATGGCAGCAGAAACTTCACCAGTATGTGCACCATTGTCTGTCGCTGCTACGTCCTGAGCACCAAGAATAATATTGCTTCCCTTCACAACCTGTGCAACTGCATCAAGATATACGAAAGGAGGAGCTATCATGTACTTGTTCTTTTTTCCTTTCAGCTCTTTTACCAGGTCCTGAGCCAGTTTTACTGCCTCTTTCCTGCTTGTGTTCATTTTCCAGTTTCCCGCAATATAATGTGTGCGCATAATAATCTCCTAAGTAATGAAATACCGCAACAAAGAGCGGCCTGAGCGGAACAGGTTACTCATTACAAGAATGTACTGTTCAAAGAGTAACCTGCAGAGTGTTGATTGCACGGATGCAATCAGTACGTCATTTTGTAGCAAGGATAGCAATACCGGGCAGAGTTTTCCCCTCGAGAAATTCGAGTGATGCACCACCGCCGGTTGAAACGTGGCTCATTTTGTCTGCAAGACCGAATTTATTAACTGCTGCGACAGAATCACCGCCGCCGACAACTGTCATTGCACCATGACCGGTTGCCGCTGCAACCATTTTTGCTACGGCTTCAGTTCCTTTTGCAAATGCGTCGAACTCAAATACGCCGACAGGACCATTCCAGATAACTGATTTTGCAGATCCGATCGCCTTCGCATAAAGTTCAAGTGTCTTCGGACCTACATCCATAGCAATAAGATTGTCCGGAATTTCAACACCGTATACAGCTACTGCTTTTGCATTTGCATCAAATGATTCTGCTCCGACATGGTCTACAGGAAGAATGACATTAACATTCTTAGCCTTTGCATCAGTAAGAAGTTTCTTTGCTGTGCCAATAAAATCATCTTCAACGAGAGATTTGCCGACTTTATGCCCCTGTGCCTTCAGAAACGTATATGCCATACCGCCGCCGATAACAAGGGCAGAAGCATTTTTAAGAAGGCTTTCAAGAACAGCAATCTTTGAAGAAACCTTTGCACCGCCTATAATGGCAACCATCGGTTTTGGAGGGTCTTTCAACATCGGTTCAAGATATTTCACTTCTTTTTCCATGAGGAATCCACCTACCGGCTGAGTTTTCATGAATCTGGCAATTGTCGCTGTTGAAGCCTGATCACGGTGCGCTGTTCCGAACGCATCATTTACAAAAATATCACCGTAAGAAGCAAGTTCTTTTGCCATAGGCTCGCGTTCTTCGGCTGTTTTAGCTGTTTCCGCTTTATGGAAACGTACATTTTCAAGCATCATAACACCGCCCTCTGGAAGTGCATCAATCGCAGACTTCTGTCCGAGTGCGTCAGAAGCAAACACAACCTTGCTGCCGAGTTTTTTTTCAAGGTATTCCGCAACCGGTTTCATGCGGTTTTTGCCATTGATGAATTTCTCTTTATCAGCTTCGGTGAACGGTTTCCCCGCTTTCTCTGCCTTTTCCTGAGCTTTTTTTACATCTTTAGCAGGGTCTCCGAGATG
>JBAYAJ010000121.1:0-7455 GCA_041669845.1 Treponema sp. | reverse complement strand
TATTTTGACATTATTAAAGAAGATTTTTTTACCAGCCGTAGTACATATACCGCAGCCCGGTATATCAGTCTTTTAAAAACTTTTTCAGACCACAGCAGAGTGCCGCATATACATTCTTTTTATAATGAAGTTTCGGCATCTATTGAAAACTGCGGCGGTACAATCGATGTGTGTATAACGACACAGCTTGAGATTGCGGAAAAGAAGGACAGATAAACAGCTCCTGCCTTGTGGCAGGAGCTGCAGCAATACGGAAACAACAGTGATCTTTATAAACTATGGTAACTACCATTTTATCTTTAAGTACCATAGTTTTTATCAGGGTAATTCAGTTTACATCTGCTATTTTTTTCAGCATCCGCGGTTTGTCCGGATTGTTTTCCAGAAGTACTGCAAGTCTGCAGGCAAACATTTGAATAACAGCCGTCGTATGAAACGCATTTGCACAGTCAGATGCACTGACAGGGAGCTGCAGGCTGACGCTTCCCTTTCTGCATAATTCCCTGTCATCAGAAATAACCAGCGTATCGGCATGAGCAGCACTGATTCTGTCAAGAAAAGAACCTGCTTCTGCAGCCAGATTTTTTCCCGGAGCCAGTACAATAACGGGTAAGCCGGAATTTATCATAGCAAGAGGACCATGATAAAAATCAGATATTGCAAAACCGAGCGCTTTCACGTATGTAGTTTCCTGAATTTTCAGCGCAGCTTCGAGTGCAACTGCATAATTAACACCGCGTGAAAGAACAAAACATTCACTCATGAAACGGTATCTTGGTACAAGTGACTGTATCATGTTGTTCATTGTAAAAACTTTATCAAGAGAATCAGGAATCTCCCGAAGTTCTCTTTCTGCTTCGGCATTACCGGAAATTGCTGTTGCAATCTGTAAAAGTAAATCCATTTCCGTAATAAAAGTTTTTGTTGCAGCAACGCTTTTCTCCGGACCTGCACTGCACAGCAGTGTATAGTTGGAACTTTTTGCAAGTACGGAATTTTCTGTATTTGTAATTACAGCAGTCAGTGCCCCCTGTGCCGCAGCTGAATCAACAATTGAAACAGCATCCATTGTCTGTCCTGACTGTGATATGCCTATAACAAACCAGTCTCTGAGATCGAGATTACACTTATACATAGTCAGCAGCGACGGAGCAGCAAACGTAACAGGTATACCGCACAGTATACCTAGAATATATTGCCCGTAAACGGCAGCATGGTCTGACGTCCCGCGCCCGGCGATCATGATGTTCCGTATCTTCCGCCGGTTGAATTCTCCGGCCAGTTCTTTTATTGCTTTACTGTTTACTCTCATTGAATTCTCAATGGCCGCCGGCGACTCCATTATTTCCTTCCACATAAACGTATCTTCTGCATTCACAATAATAACCTCCTGAATATTAAAATTATTATTAAATTATTTACATATTAAAACAGACAGCAGCATTTGCCGCTCCTGTAAGCGTCGCTTCTTCCGCTGAAAAGAAATTCAGGTACACACCGACCGTCTCATTCAGAAACGTCATAACATACCGGTCAAGTTTATTCCGGAATTTTAAAGATCCGTAAAATGTCGAACCCTCAGCAACAATATAGGCAGGACGGCATGGATTTCTGCCTGTATTTGTTTTGCATAATACAGCCGCCAATACAACAGCACACAGCCGTGCAGACCGCTCTATCATTGCATCGATGAGATAATATAAAATAGTACGGTCATCTTCTCCTTCCGTACTGTCCTGAGTACAACACTGTGATAATATACCGTCACCATACGGACCGAGCAGAAAAATGTCGAGCTCTTTTGTCGGCAGCTTTTTTATTGCAGCAAGTTTCGTACAAAATACAGGAGAAAAAAGATTCTCGTCTGCTGCTTTCCTGAGAATTTCCAATAAGAGCGGACCCTGATATTTTCCGGAGACCATTTTTTCAAACTGATCGATACCAAAATCCGAAAGGTTCCTGTCGAAAGCAATATCAATATCACCACGAGGAAAACCGTTATATCCGCACGATTCGACATTCACCAGCATCTTCCGGTCCACCGGTGAATCAGCAATATTTTTGCTGTCTTCAAAATATGATACATTTGTTCCGGTACCATAAATAAAACCTGCGTATGTATCGAATACACAGCCGGAAACAGGACGGATTCCTCCCAGGACAACAGCAACCGCATCATTTATTACTACGACACGTACATCAGCTCCCGGTTTTACTTCTGCAATTGCTTCTTTAAGACTTTTTCCCACTTCAGCTCCTACTAAATCAGGAACCAATAACTGTTTACCGGTCGCAAGGATAACGGCATCTCCGCCTTTTTCCGGCTGCGTTGCAAAAGAAAAACAACAGCCGATGACACATCTGTTATCAATAAAAGGCAACAGATCAAGCGCAATTTCCTTAAAAAAAGAACGCCTGGTTATTACCTCTTTAACCCCCGGTGTATCGTACCGGCGGATATCACTGATCTTAGGAATACCGTCAGAAGAAAAAGTAACCGATGCCACTCGTACATGTGTACCGCCGATATCAACGGTAACAGCGGTTTTCCCGCACACTCCACCGACATTTTCATAGATATATGAAGGTATCATCTGTAATGAGCTGCATTGTCTGCGGTATAATCCATTATCCATTTCCCTGATAAAATCATCCAGAGATTTTTTCATATCGATACGCTCATAATACATACCGTGAGACTCAAGAAAATCTCTAACAACCTTCTTACAATTTTTCATCAAATATAACCCCTTATATTGAAAAAAAAACCTATTCTTTTACTCCGCCCGATGTCATTCCCATAACGATATATTTTTGAAATACCAGTGTTATCAGTACTGGAATCAGAGAAGCAAGGACCCCTCCGACAGATATCATCCCGTAATCAATCGTAAATTTTCCATTAAACTCAGAAATAGCCACTGGCACGGTTTTTCCATTCAGACTCGAGGTAAATACAAGCGAATAAAAAAATTCATCCCATGACATCAGAAAGGCAAGAATACCTGTTGCAATAGCACCCGGCCGCGCTATGGGCACGAATATATACAGAAGTGTCTGAAAGCGGCTTGCCCCGTCAATAGAGGCTGCTTCTTCGAACGATTTTGATATGGATCCGAAAAAACTCTGCATAACCCAAATAATAAACGGTATAATAAAGGAAAGGTATATTATAATCAGTGTACCCTTCTTATCAAGCAGATTTAACCGGCTGAATATAAAATACATCGGTAAAACGAGCGCGACACACGGCAGCATATACGTAAACAAGGTCAGCATCATTAATGTTTTTTTCATGCGGAATTTCAGACGTGCAAAACCATATGCGGCAAGCGAACCTATCGTTAAAGAACCTGCAGTCACTACAACCGCGACAATCAGACTATTAAAAAGTGCAATACGGAAGATGTATGCAGCATCATCGATTTTAGTATCAGTAAATATCTCAATATACCTGGAAAATGTAAATCGTTCGGGTATCAGCCTGAGTGGTAGCGCTATTAAATCTTTCGGATACATAATGCTGGTCATTATCATCCAGATAACAGGAATAAATATTTCTATTATAACCAGCACGGAAAAAAAATACTGTACTGTCTGTATGCGTATCTTGTTACTACTCAGCTTCATCGTTATTCCTCCGTAATATTTTTCCGTACATAACCGTCAGCAGCATTACAATAATCGTAATAAGATAGGCATATGTAGCAGCCTGCGAATAATTTAACTCATCAAAAGCTTTCAAATATGCATCGTACATAAGGGTTTTTGTCCCGTCTGCCGGGCCTCCCCTTGTCATTATATAAAAAATATCAAATGCTTTAAATTTTTCGACTGTCCTCATAACAATAACCACCAGAATGGAAGGCTTCAGATACGGCAGCGTAAGGACAAAAAACCGTTTAACAGCTCCCGCTCCGTCAACCATTGCTGCTTCATAGGTGGCCGTATTAACACCCTGCAATGCAGCAAGAAAAAAAATAACGGACATCGGCATCATCTTCCATGAATCAGCAATGACCAGTGCATTCATTGCCGAGACAGGATTACCGAGCCATGAATAGTATGCAGGAATTAGGTGCATACGCAAAAGCACTGCATTCAGAACACCGTATTGCCCGTTAAAAATCAGTTTCCAGAGACTGCCGTTGACAACAGTGGGGATAGCCCACGGAATCAGTACAACGGCACGGAGAAACTTAACGCCCCGGAATTTCTGATTCAACAGCAAAGCAACTAATATTCCTGAAATTGTCTCTATTGCTGTTGATAGTAACGTGTAATAGAGAGTCCGCCCCAGGTCATGCCAAAAAGTACCCGACAATAGGATGGATATGTAATAATGCAGCCCCATAAACTTTCCGTAATGGGAAGAAACTGCATCTATATTTATAAAACTGTATACCATCGTAACGACAATCGGTACAAGAACAACAAAAAGCACTATAATCAGCGCCGGAGAAATAGTTGCATACGCATACAGTTCCTCAGATTTTTTCCTGTTCATTTTCAATCCTTCTTTGTTAAGTTTATAGAATTTAAAACGACGACATAGATAGTAGTTTTTTAATTTCAGGACGATTATTAAAATCGTACATCAGCTGTATATCTGATGTACGACTAATATCAAATCAGTTACTGCTGCTGAAGACTTAAAGCCTTTGCCTGAATTTCTTCAAGAGCTTTGTCTGATGCCTCTTTTCCAAGCAGAACTTCCTGTATCTTCGGCTGCATGAATGATGACAATTCTCCGTAATACGGAACCTGCGGACGATTCACGATATACTGATACTGCTGTTTCGATGTATTAACAAGATCCTCTCCTCCTGTAGTCACGACAGAAGCGTCGCTGTACAGCGATTTCCAAATGGGGAGTGCATCTTTGCAGTATTTTTTCTGTATATCTTTGGACGAAATAAACACCATATATTTCCAGGCTTCTTCCTGATGCTGGCATCCGGCCGTTATCATCAGCGGCATACCGCCGTTTACTGTTGCACTTTTTGCTTTGTCTGTACCCGGCACGCAGGTAATTCCGACCTCACCCGCAACCTTTGATTTTGAAGCATCTTTTGACTCATTCAGCATATACGTCCAGTTCAATGCAAAAGCTGCATTACCGGAATCAAAAGTACTCAAAACGTCATCTTCTATCATTTCGAGAGATTTAGGATTGGTCAGACCTTCTTTCAGACTGTTATACATAAAATCAAGTGCTGCCTTATTTTCCGGAGTATTAAATGTCGGATTATTATCTGCATCAACAAAGGTACCTCCAAAACTTCCGGATAACACGGTATAATCACAAATAAGCGCTTCTGCCTGTGCCCAACTGGCCGCTATCGGGTATTCGACTATACCCTTTTTTTTCAAAAGCTGTGCATCCTGTACCAGTTCATTCAGTGTTGCAGGAGGATTATTAATACCGGCTTTTTTAAGCATTGCCTTGTTGTAAAAAAGATACTTCACATCGTTAAGCCACGGGAGTCCATAATATTTACCTTCATATTTTGTTGAAGCAAGGGCTCCGTCATAAATATCAGCTATATCAAGTTTATTTATACGATCAGTGACGTCAAGCACCATCTTTGATTTTGCAAATTGAGACGGCCAGATACAGTCACCCAGCACAACGTCATATCCGCCGGTCTTAGCAGCCGTCAGGATTTTCGGTTTCAATTCTTCATATGCTACAAAAGTGAGATTGACTTTAATATCCGGATTCTGAGCTTCAAAATCGTTTGTCATTGCATTTACATCATCTTCACTGTAACCCGCCTGTTTCATAAACAATACCTGTAGTGTTGTTTCCTTATCTTCAGCAGCCGGTTTTTCTTTATTCTTCGAACAACTGATTAATCCGAATCCCGCAATAAAAATTACCAGCCCTGCAGCTAAGACATACCATGACTTCTTCATACAAAAAAACCTCCTTTTGCCCGTAAAACTTTCATACTCTTCCCCATAAAACGCCTTATCGCTCAATTAAAAATTCTGTCTGTTTCAGAATCTATAATGACATGCGCACAACCGACAATAGTGGGATCGGTGCACACCGGTACTCCACAGTTAATTTCAAGTACGGAAAATTCCCGTAAATAATAATTAATTCTCTGAATCAAGATTTTATAAAATTCCTCATCTTTGAATCTGCCGAGCACCACATCGGTTATATCAACTGAAATACAAATATTAACGATCGCTAAAGCAAGATTAACGGCAAGATTGTCGATTGCCTTCATATCAGGCACAGCTGTATTACGCAGATCATCCAGACGGATATTAGTTTCCAGCCACCCGGCATTATTATTGGCAACATGATATTCAGGATCAAAAATCATATACCCGAGTTCTCCTGCAAAATATCGTTTTCCCGTTCTCAGCTTTCCGCCGAGAATCAATCCTGCTCCCAAACCTTTACCTATGGTAATAAAAAGTAAATCATCGCTGCTTTGATACCCGCGGCTTTTGAATTCCCCCATCGCAGCCATATTGGCATCATTTTCAAAATAAACCGGCATGGAAAGCCTGCCCGACAAATCTGTAATATATACGCTGTAATCTGACTTATCTGAAATTCCGACCAGCGGAGCAAGTTCAATTGTCTTTTCCGTTGAATTTACTACACCGGGCAGACCAATACTTAATCCACGGATTTTTTCTACAGCTATACCTGATCTTTTTATAATATTTCTGATCTGCTCAGGTAAAATTTCCTTCATGACTTTTTTAAAATCAGGAACGACAGGAAACTGTTCCTTGTAACAGATACTCCCGCTGAAATCTACGATTCCAACTTTAATATCAACACCGGAAAAATTAACTCCGATCGCATAGCCAATACTGGCATCAAATCTAAGAAGATTAGGCTTACGTCCGAGTGCAGATTCACCTTCTCCCATTTCCTGTATACAACCAAGCTCTTTGAGATATTCAACAATCTTTAAAACTGTAGGAGCACTGATACCCGTCATTCTGCTTATTTCGGCTCTGGACATCTCACCTTTATGTAAAAGCAGATCATATACAATTCTCCGGTTCATTCCTTTTATATCAGATCCTGAATAAGGCATACACAAATCCCCTATAGTTAATTAACTTAATTAATTAACTATAGGGGCCAAAACATGTATTTGTCAAGCTGAATTTTACAAATTTTAAGTGGAAATTTCTGACAAACCTATCACCTTCTGACTTACCATTTGATTTCTCTTGACTCATGAAATAAGCAAACATATATTTACAGTATACTTTGGAAACTAAATATACTAAAATAGTTTCCAAAGTATAATACATAATTCTATAAACAGCCGGATGACTTTGTCTTCAGAGGAATTTCCGGCAGAGAGGCAGATATGAAACCAAGTGGAAAAAATATGACTGCAGCCGTAGTCATGATCAGTTTTGCACTTATGATGCGGCAGTTGTCAATGTCCATCGTTGCACCTTTTCTGT
>JBAYAJ010000120.1:0-7525 GCA_041669845.1 Treponema sp. | reverse complement strand
TTTCTCAAAATTCTTCGCATACTCCTCGTATGTCGTTGAACCTATGCACCTGATTCTTCCCGAAGAAAGCACCGGTTTTAACAGATTCGCGGCATCCATCGTGCTGTTACCTGTCGTACCCGCACCCATAATCATATGTATTTCGTCGATAAACAGAACAGCCTTTTGTTTTTTCATAAGCTCATCGGTAATTTTTCGGAGTCGTTCTTCAAAATCACCGCGGAATTTCGTACCTGCAAGAAGAAGACCCATATCGAGACTGTAAATTGAAAAATCCTTTATAGCTTCGGGAACTTTTCCCTCTGCAATACGGATCGCAAGGCCGTTTGTAATCGCAGTCTTCCCGACACCTGCATCACCGACATGAAGAGGATTGTTTTTATTCCGGCGGCACAGAATCTGGATTGTACGGTCAAGCTCTTCTTCCCGCCCGATAAGTGTATCAAGTCTGCCAAGTCTTGCTTCTTCAGTTAAATCAACACAATATTTTTCAAGCGCGGATCTTTTGGCATTTTTTATATTCTCCCCCTGTGCATCCTCTCCTGTCTGCATACCGGGTATGAATTTCTGTTGTGCCTCCGGTGATGCGTCTGTTTCGTCATCACTACCGCCGGCAAACGGATTTTCATTGTCAGATCCCTTCATTGAACTTATTACTTCAAGCAGCCTTAGACGGTCCAATCCTCCCATTCGCAGCGAATAGGCACAATAATTCTTTTTCTCCTCCATCATACTCACAAGTACGTCGGTTATATCGAGCATCGGTTTGTCACTTGTTGCACAATGATATACCGCACGGTTCATAACTTCCTGAAATCCCTGTGTCTCGACAGGTTCCGCTGCCTGACTGTTTTCCGTCTGAACAGCAGCAACAGGTACCTGCTTAGTCAGATATTCTTCGACTGTATCGCGGATTGTTGCTACATCAGCACCGCTCGCTTCAAGCAGACCGCACACAGAATCAAATTGGAGTGCTGTTCTCAATATATGTTCAGGTGTAAAAAACTCATGCCGTAACGATTTTGCATCGGAAAACGAGAGCGATAATATTTTTTTAAGCTGCGGACTAATTTCCATAAAAATCCCCTATACCTTCTGTACTTCAACCCTTAGTGGAAATCCCTGCTCCCGCGCGCGCTGTTTTACAACTGCAGCACGGGTTGCAGCGATGTCATATGAATATACACCTACAACCGCAGATCCGTTCTGATGAACAGTCTCCATTATATTGCAGGCATCCGCCTCTGACTTATGAAAAACAGCCACAAGAACATCAACAACAAAATCCTTAGTTGTATAGTCATCGTTATAAAATACGACCTGACCGTTTGGTGGTAAGCTGTATGCTGCTTCATCAACCACTTCGGCCGAAACTTCACTATTTTCAGTTTTTTCAAAATCAGCCATATTTATAGTATACACAATTTTGCACATCAATCCAATATATGCTATAATTCTTTCATGACAAAAAAAAATGCTGAAGATCGTAAACTCAGAGTAACTTACAATGCACCAGTTACGCTCACTTTCGTAATTATCTGTACAGTTATTATGCTGCTTGATTCATATGTCTTCAAACATCTTTTTTCAAGAGTACTCTTCATCTGCCCTGGAAGCAGTCAAAGCGCACATCCTTTCAACTGGAAGCAACCGCTTGATTACTTCCGCCTTTTTTCACACGTATTCGGCCACTCGGACTGGAATCATCTTATCGCAAATATGTATCTTATACTTCTGCTCGGTCCCACACAGGAGGACCGCTACGGTCCGCCTGTGTTTGCGTTCATGTTGACTGTAACTGCACTCGTAACCGGCATCATAAATGCAGGTTTTATCTCTGTTCCGCGGATGGGTGCCAGCGACATCGTTTTTATGATGATATTTCTTACATCGTATACGTCGCTTACAAAAAAAGAAATTCCCCTGTCGTTCATTTTTGTATTTATTTTATATTCAGGCGGACAATTTTACAGTGCAAAAACGCTTCAAACAGACATCTTATCAATCATCTCTCACATTGCAGGGGGACTTTGCGGCAGTCTTTTAGCTTTCCTCTCCGTGCCGAAAAACAACGATCCAAAAATGATCATACGGCAAAGGAGTATGCAAGAAACTCGTAATTATACAGACAAAGAAAAAATCGATGATGATATTGCAGGGCCAAGTCCCAGAACTTCAGGAAAAGCGAAAAAAAATAAAAGTCCCCGCAACGATAACGAAACCGTTGTAGGAACTTTGAATTTCTAATTACTATTTCTATGCAAAAATCGGACGTACGTTCATAACGTTTTCAATAGCTGCAAGTTTTGTAATTGTCTCTTCAGGAACACTGCCGTCAACATCGATTATGTTGTACGCAACATCTCCTTTGTTCTGGTTGATCATTCCACCGATATTAAGATTTGCTTCACCCAGAATTGTCGTAAATTTTGAAACCATACCCGGAATGTTCTTATGTGAAATACAAAGGCGCGTACCACCAGGCGGAATCACATTGTCGGTAACGGTTTTCGGGAAATTTACAGAATTAGTAATATTTCCTTTCTCCAGAAATTCACGAAGTTCGTTTACAGCCATTACGGCACAGTTATCTTCTGCTTCCGGTGTGGACGCACCTAAATGAGGAAAACAAATAACCTTCGGATTATTGAGAAGTTCTTCAGCAGCAAAGTCGGTTACCATACATGCAACCTTTCCGCTCTTGAGCGCTGAAATCATATCGGCATTATTAACAAGACCGCCCCTGGCAATGTTTATGATACGGACACCGCTTTTCATTGCGTTGATTTTGTCGGCGTTGATAAACCCTTTTGTCTCATTTGTCTGTGGAACGTGGACTGTAATGTAATCGGATTTTGCAAGCAGAGTATCAAGAGTTTCTGCATATCTAACGTTCGTATTGAGCCGCCATGCAGCAGCAACAGACATGAACGGATCATATCCCATAACTGTCATTCCAAGTTCAACGGCCACATTGGCTACCATTGTACCGATTGCCCCCAGTCCGATAACACCAAGTGTTTTTCCCTTGAGTTCCGGCCCGACAAACTGCGATTTACCTTTTTCTGCAAGATCGGGAATTTCGTCACCTTTTCCTGCAAGACCGTTCACCCATGCATTTGCTGCAATAACAGGACGGTTTGAAATAAGAAGTGCAAGGATAACCAGTTCCTTAACGGCATTTGCGTTCGCACCCGGCGTATTGAACACGACAATTCCTTTTTCCGTCAGGTCAGAAATCGGAATATTGTTAGTCCCTGCTCCTGCTCTGGCAACAGCTTTTACAGTTTCGGGAAGTTTCATATCATGCATTTCCTGAGAACGTACAAGAACCGCATCTGCATCTGTAATAGAAGAAGCAACTTCATAATCATCACGGGGGAACTGTTCCAGTCCGACAGCAGCAATCTTATTTAATGTTTGAATTTTATACATACATACTCCCATTTAAAAAGAGCGTCATGAACGACGCATCAATACTTCTATAACAAAAATACACGGATCTGCCATGCAGCAAACCCGCAGTTAATCTTTACAGAACGTAAAAATTAACTATTTTCCTTTGCAAATTTATCCATATATTTTATAAGTGCTTTCACACCGTCAAGCGGCATTGCATTGTAAATTGATGCACGCATTCCACCGACAAGACGATGCCCCGCAAGATTCACCATTCCCTCTGCTACAGCACCTTTTACGAATTTATCATTTATTTCTTTTGCCTTAACCGCATCAGTTTCTTTTGTAAGGAAGGGAATATTCATAATTGAACGGCTCCCTTTTTCTGCCGTTGCGTGATAATAAGTACTGTTATCAAGATAATTATACAAAAGCTCAGCCTTTTCGTAGTTAAGCTTTTTCATTCCTTCGGCTCCGCCCTTAGATTCAACCCATGCAAGAACTTTTCCCATCACATAAATAGTATAGCAGGGAGGCGTATTGAACATACTGCCCTCATCAGCGTGCGTTTTATACGTAAGCATCGTCGGTGTACCGGCACGCGGTGTTTCAGTAATAAGATCGTCGCGGATAATAACAAGCGTAACACCGGCGGGAGCAAGATTTTTCTGCGCACCCGCATAAAGCAGTCCGAATTTACTCACATCAAGCGGTTCTGAAAGAATACATGACGAAATATCTGCAACAAGAGGAATCGAACCTGTATCAGGGATATATTCATAATGGGTTCCCATTATTGTATTGTTGAACGTAATATGTACATAGTCGTAGTCACCGGTAATTTTTTTAATTTTCGGGATATATGTAAAATTTTTATCTTCACTAGACGCAAGTTCCGTTACCTGAATACCGAGTTTCTTTGCTTCGGCTTCGGCCTTTTTCGCCCACACGCCCGTCTTGATGTAAGCAGCTTTTCCGCTCTTTATCCCAATATTAAGGGGTATCATTGCAAACTGAGTGCTTGCACCACCCTGCAGAAACAGAATTTTATAATTATCCGGCACATTCATAAGCTTACGGACAAGTCTTTCAGTATTTTCAATTATCGGTTTAAAGGCCGATGAGCGGTGACTCATTTCCATAACAGACTGACCAGTCCCGTTGCAATCAAGCATTTCGGCAGCACATTCCTTTAGTACTTCCTCCGGAAGACAGGAAGGCCCGGCAGAAAAATTGTAAACCCGTTTCATAAAATAACCCCCATTTTCTTTTTATATTCTACTTCCACCCGTACGGGCAGAAAGATTTTTCAACGCAGTTACCGGCGATACGTTTTCCACAACTACTCCATTGGTAAGTGAAAGTACGACATTGGTATAATTGACTATACCTCGTATTCCACAATCAGCAAGTCTGTCTGCTATCTGTTGTGCATCTTTATCAACAACAGTAAGAATAGTATAGACTATATGTTCAGCCTGAATAACAGATTCCAGTCGCGAAGCCGGATACAGAGGAAATGTAGAACGAAGAATTTCTGTTCTGTTCACATTCGGATCAAATCCGGCAACTATCTCATATTCAGTTCCACTGAATATACTGTCGTCAAGCAAAGCTGCTCCAAGTCGTCCTAATCCGACAATGCAGCAATTTAGTCTTGTATCTTGATCGCCTATATGCAGTGCAGTGCAGACAGCCTCCCGTAATTCACTGACATTATAACCGTTGGAAAATCCCCCCTTAAATCCAATCGACGATATATCATGCCGGATGAGTGAGTCGGACCAACCGGTGAGCCGGTTTATAGCAGCAGAAGTTATTCGCCCGTTGTTCTGCTGCAAGAGCAGCTGTGCCAGAAGAACCAGTCTCTTCTTAGAAGGTTCTGAAATAGTTCCCATGTATGCCTCAGATACTATCGGATTACAGCTTTTCAAGTCAATTTGAAACAGACTGTTTATATTTCCGGATTTCATAAATTGGAGTAAAAATGAGCAAAATTCATGTTTTCTGTGAAATATTTAACACTGTTTTAGTAAGATTGTAAAGATACAGATTAACTTCTACGGGAAAGTAATTTTTAAAATGCAGAAAAAGCGTTTTCAGGCAGTTATAACTGCCTATTTCTGATATGCCACAGTTGCACTCATATTAAGTTTTGTATCATAATATGCAAGAACTTCGTCGGAAAAAAGTTTCTCGAGCATCTGCTTATACAGCATTATATGACCGATATAATTAAGCGTTGATTGTGGTGTGTTGTTTGAACGAACTTTATTCGTTCCTGCATTATACATTGCAAGAGCAGACACTTCATTGCCAGCAACATTCAGACAAAAACGCAGATGCGACATTCCATATTTTGCACTAATGGAAGGTGTAAAAAAATCAGCCTCTGAAAGCTGTGGAAAAGAACTGCTGTTAAGCTGGAATAATCCACGGTCAATAGATGCATTTGAATTATAATTCACGGCACGTACATTATAACGACTTTCGGTATATGCAAGTGCAAATGCAAGCGACAGAGGGACATCATTCTTGTCAGCTGCATCGAGAATAGCCATTGCCACGTCACGATCGCCTGTCACATGAAGATAAAACCATTCTACAGCGGCTTTTGAAGATGGCTGGCGGTATAAAGAAAGTCCGTCGTCTCCCTTTCGTACCGTAGACGACGAATAACCGACTTCCTCAAGTAAAGTACCAAAATCACCTGTTACCTCGTCATTCCCGGTAACTTCTTTTTCCACTAATGATGTAAACGGAATCACCTGACGAACAGGAAGGAAAAATGCTACAAGCAGCGAGGCAGCAACCAGAATAACTGATAAAATCACAATACCACGGCATGCTGCAGAAAAATCATTTTTTTCTTTCTCACAGGTCATCAATTTCATACCCCAAAATAAAGATTCAAAAATAATACCCCCTCTACGCCCCAATGGCAGGGGTATTAAACCCTCTACACGAATAAACAGCCGTATGCTGACATAAAAAACAGTTTAATGCAAGCGAATTCAGAGATAAATGTGTATTTATGTGTGAATTTTGTCGAAAACAGTGTATTTTATCGCATTTGATACGATATCAGTCGCATATTATGTGTACTTTTCGGTGAAAAATACACATAATGGGCATGTTTTATGGCCATTATGTCAATAAAAGACGATACAGCAAAATCATCACCGGCAAGTTCCTCAGGAAAGGCAAAACCGACTACCGATTCACAATCTTTGATTCTGCGGGCTGTATGCACCATAGCTGCTGTATATGACGCAAGTGAATCTCCTCCAGCAGCGCCATTAGTTTCCGGGATAATAACAGCATACATTCCCTGCATCTCAATTTTTTTAAGAAAACCGCGCAGAACTGCAAGAAATTCTTCATTATATACCCCATTGGAAATCTCTATTTCTTTCCAGTTAATACAAATTCCTAAAAGCACTGTATCATGATCTGAATGATTCTTTGCAAATTCTGCGGCTGCAAGCTCCGGTACCTCAATCAATGCTGCATTAACTCGTACAAGATTACCAGTATCTATCTCGTTTCCGGTTTTTATTGAAAAAAGTTTCCCGTTTTTGTTTTCAAACTGCGCTTCCAGTTTCATACTATCCTTTTCATTTTATGAAGGAAATAAAAAAAGACCTCTATGGCATGCATAAAGGTCACCCGGATACTGTTATATTTTTTCTACTCGGTCAAAATCTTTATGACTTCTGCCTTATCCTGTGTATTAAGGATAAGCTGGCGTTTTTCCGGGCTCTTGAACAGAAGACTTACTTCTGCCAGAAACTGAAGATGCGGGCCAGTCTTGTTTACAGGTGAAAGTGTCATAATAAATATACGGCACGGTTCCTGATCAAGAGAGTCAAAATCAACCGAATTATCGGAAATGCCGATGCATGCTACAAGATCGCTCACCGTATCAGTCTTTCCGTGAGGTATAGCAATACCATGCTTCATACCTGTTGACATTTTACGCTCACGATCAAGCACACACTCGCGTGCAGCCGCTTTATCTGTAACTTTGCCGGCTTTCACAAGTATGTCCAGCATTTCGTCGATAATTTCTTCTTTTGTTGTTCCCTTCAAATGAAGGTCTACAGTATCAGTGGTTAAAACAGTT
>JBAYAJ010000119.1:0-7542 GCA_041669845.1 Treponema sp. | reverse complement strand
GGGAATGGCCGCACGTGCTAAAATGGAAAAGGACGCATTCTGGGATGTACCGTATCTTCCGATTGATCCCCACGATATCGGCCGGCAGTACGAAGGTATCATCAGAATCAACAGCCAGTCCGGGAAGGGAGGGGCTGCGTACATTCTGGAACAGGATTACGGCATGATTCTGCCTAAGGCCATGCATACCGTACTCGGGGAAGTCGTTAAGAATGCAGCAGATAAGGCTCAGCGGGAACTTAAACCGGCAGAAATTTATGATATTTTTTCAAGAACCTGGCTCGGCAAAAACAGCCCGCTTAAGATTGTTGAACTCAACGAAACCCATCTTGAAGGCGGAGAAGGCAGTGACGAAAACGAACAGGTTCTGTGCCGTGCGTCAGTTGAATATAATGGTAAAAAATATTCCATCGGTGCAAAAGGAAATGGTCCGCTTGACGCTTTTGTTTCAGCCATGCAGCAGACTCCTGCTCCCCGTTTCAACATTACGTCGTTTCACGAGCACAGCATCGGAACAGGAAGCGACACAAGTGCCATGGCATATGTTCAAATTACTATAGAAGACGGCCGCCAGGTGTGGGGTGCGGGCAAAAGCAGCAATGTAGGAAGAGCCGGTGTCGCCGCGGTCGTAAGCGCGCTGAATTTTTAAGGTGACCGAATGCCCGGACATGGATGTCCGGGGCCGGTACTGCGAATACGTACTGCTTGAATTACCGGCCCCAGAAGCAATTGCATCGTCATAAAAATACAGGATGTATTTTTATGACGCGTAAGCGTTCTGAATTTCCAGGTGTTTATTGTTCATCATATAATTTTTTTGTATAATAAGAGCTACATTTTTTTATCGAGGCAATCGTTATGTCAAAGTATCCGTTTGAGACTATTGAACCAAAATGGCAGAAATACTGGGAAGAGCACAAGACGTTTAAGGCATCAGAAAATCCTGCTGTGCCAAAAGAGAAACGCCGCTACATCCTCGATATGTTTCCGTATCCGTCCGGTGCGGGTCTTCATGTCGGTCATCCGGAAGGATATACAGCAACGGATATTTACTGCCGGTATCTGCGTATGAACGGGTACAATGTTCTTCACCCGATGGGCTATGATGCATTCGGTCTGCCTGCGGAGAACTATGCCATTAAGACGGGAACCCATCCCAAAACATCCACAATGGCGAATATTAATCATTTTACACAACAGATCAAGGCACTTGGGTTTTCCTATGACTGGGACCGCTGTGTAATTACCTGCGAATCCGACTACTACAAGTGGACACAGTGGATTTTTCTGCAGCTGTATAAAAGAGGGCTTGCTTACGAAACAGATGCACCGATTAACTGGTGTCCGAGCTGCAAGACAGGACTTGCAAACGAAGAAGTAAAAGAAGGAAAATGTGAGCGCTGCGGTGCAGTTGTTACCCGGAAGACAATCAGGCAGTGGGTGCTGAAGATTACCGCATATGCGGACAGGCTGCTTACGGATCTTGATACGCTAGACTGGCCGGAATCAGTCAAGCTTATGCAGCGCAACTGGATAGGACGCAGTACGGGCGGCGAAGTCAACTTCCCGGTTGCGGATAAAGACGGAAAACCGACTGACAATAAGCTGACTGTATATACAACCCGTCCCGATACACTTTTCGGCGCTACATATATGGTCATCTCGCCGGAACATCCGATGGTTGCAGAACTTACGACGCCGGAACAGAGAAAAGGAGTTGCGGAATACGTTGAAAGCGCAGCAAAGAAGTCCGACCTTGAACGTACTGATCTTGCAAAAACAAAAACCGGAATATTTACCGGGAGCTATGCGGTCGACCCGGTGAACGGACGCAGAATTCCTATATGGATTTCCGACTACGTTCTTATTTCATACGGGACGGGTGCCATTATGGCAGTTCCGGCCCATGATGAACGCGACTGGGATTTTGCAGAGAAATTCAATCTGCCCGTTATAAAAGTTGTCGCCTCAAGAAAGGAAATCGCTTCTCTTGCCGGCGGTGATGAAAAGAAGGGGCTTGAAATATTGAAGAAGGCTGCAGCCGATAAAACTGCATATGAAAAACTTGCCGCCGCACATCCTGCTGTATTTGCGGTTGCGGACGCCTGCACGCCTGCCGACGGATATACGATTAACAGCGGACAGTTTACCGGCCGTCCGACAAAACAGACAATCACTGATATGATTGCGTGGCTTGCAGACCGGGGAATTGGAAAAGAAGCCGTAAACTACAAGCTCCGCGACTGGGTGTTCAGCCGCCAGCGTTACTGGGGTGAACCGATTCCGCTTGTTCATTGTCCGAAATGTGGTACAGTACCGCTTAATGAAGCCGACCTTCCGTTAAAACTGCCGGATGTCAAGACATATCAGCCGACAGGAACGGGAGAAAGCCCGCTTGCCGGAATTGACGAGTGGGTAAACTGCACATGCCCGAAGTGCGGTGGTCCTGCGAAACGGGAGACGAATACGATGCCGCAGTGGGCGGGATCCTGCTGGTATTACCTGCGTTATCTTGACCCTGTGAATAACAATTGTTTCTGTGCTCCGGAAAAAGAGAAGTACTGGATGCCTGTCGATCTTTATGTCGGAGGTGCGGAGCATGCCGTTCTCCATCTGCTTTATGCGCGTTTCTGGCACAAAGTTCTGTACGACATCGGTGTCGTTCATACGAAGGAACCGTTCCAGCGGCTTGTCAACCAGGGAATGATTACGTCGTTCGCTTATCAGCGTGCGAATAAAACGCTTGTTCCGGTCGATGAAGTTGAGGAAAAAACACCAGGTGTATACGTTGAAAAAGCGACCGGAGAAAAACTTGAGCAGGTTGTTGCAAAAATGAGCAAGTCGCTCAAGAATGTCGTAAATCCCGACGAAGAAATACAGAAATACGGTGCCGACAGTGTGCGTATGTATGAAATGTTCATGGGACCGCTTACGATGTCAAAACCCTGGAATACGCAGGGCCTTATCGGCATAAACCGTTTTCTCGAAAAGGTGTGGAGTACAGGTGAAAAAACGGTGAGTGATACGGATATCCGGGGAAAACTCACCGATAAGGCGCTTGTATCTGCCCGAAAAACATATGCGCAGACAGTAAAGAAAGTGACGGGAGATACGGAGTCTCTTTCGTTTAATACGGCAATCAGCCAGATGATGATTTTTATAAACGAAATATCAAAGCTTGATGCCGTTCCCCGTGAGATGTGGGAAGGTTTTGTAAAAATGCTCGCATGCTACGCACCGCATCTTGGTGAGGAATTATGGCAGAAACTTGGGCATAACGATACAGTTACATATGAAAGCTGGCCGGAGTTCAGTGAGGAATTCTGTAAGGAAGATACGAAAACAATCGCAGTCATGGTGAACGGAAAACTTCGTGCGACGTTTGATACTGCCGCCGGTACACCGGACGACGTACTTAAACAGACTGCAAAAGAACAGCCGGATGCGAAAAAATTCATTGCCGGAAAAGAAATCGTCAAAGTTATCGTCGTGCCGGATAAACTTGTTAATATCGTAGTTAAATGATGCCGTTTTCAGGAAAGACAGATATGAAATATTCTGCAGCAATTTTTGATATGGACGGAACAATTCTTGATACACTTGATGATCTTGCCGCTGCTGTGAATTATGCACTTTCAGCGAATGGAATGCCGGTCCGTACGATTGATGAAGTTCGTCATTTTGTAGGGAACGGGGTTCGTAAACTTATAGAACGTGCCGTTCCGGCCGGTACGGATGTTTCTGGTATTAATAAAGTATATGCTGATTTTTCTTTATACTATGCCGGACATTGCGCCGACCGGACTATGCCGTATGAGGGAATGAAGAAAATGCTTGCAGTTGTCCGCAGCGCAGGTATAAAAACAGCAGTCGTTTCAAACAAAGATGATTATGCCGTTCAGACGCTGGTGCGTGTCTATTTTCCTGCTTTGTTTGATGCGGTTGCCGGAGTGCACGAAGGAATAAAAAGAAAGCCTGCACCTGATACTGTATTCGAAGTAATAAAACGGCTCAACGTGATTAAAGAACAGTGTATATACATCGGTGACTCTGAAGTTGATATTGAAACTTCGCAGAATGCCGGAATTCCCTGCATCAGCGTTTCCTGGGGATTCAAGGGCCGGAATTTTCTTGAGGAGCATGGCGCACATATAATCGTTGATACGGTATCTGAACTTACTGATCTGCTTTTGCGTGAATAACTGTATGCGCTCTGAGCCATTTTCCTTTCCTGTAGTATATGAAAAATGCCGTTGATGTCGATATCCAGGTGACAGGGTAGCATGCAATAACCGTAATAATGGTATTATGCGCCGGTACTGCAGTAAATAACCAGATAATGCGCAGCAGACAGATACCGAGCATTGTAATAATCATCGGTTTAAAAGTTTCTCCGGAGCCGTGGATGGAACCGGATAATACTTCAACAGGAATATATGTTATAAAGAACGGTGCAAGAAAATGAAGCATCTGCATTCCCTGCGTTATAACACCGGTGTCTCTGGTAAAAAGCAGGAATATCCAGCGTCCCGTTATATAGAAGAAAATTGTATAAAAAACTGATGCCCCGCTCATTATAAGCAGGCCCTGTTTTGTCGCATCGTGAATCCGTTCGCGCTTTCCGGCTCCATAGTTTTGTCCTGCATATGCAGTAATTGCAACACCGAAAGAACTTACCGTCATCCAGAAAATTGAATCGATCCTGCCATAGGCAGCCCATGCTGCTGCCATATTTGTACCGAACGAATTGACATTCGACTGAATTATTAAATTTGATATTGTGTACAGCGAAGATTGTATTCCGTTCGGAAGTCCGACGCGGATCATCCGGTGGAGCAGATGGGGGGTAAAATGCATGCGGCGGAAATAAAACCGGCATTCAGGATTGTGCTGATGAATCAGTTTGTGAAAGGTAAGTATCATGCAGATTGCCTGTGATATGACTGTCGCCCATGCGGCACCGGCGACACCCTTGTGAAGCAGTGCAACGTACACAAGATCAAGTATAATGTTTGCCACGCATCCTGCGACAAGAATAATAAAAGGACTCTTACTGTCCCCGAGAGCGCGCAGAATGCCTGAACCCATATTGTAAATAAACATAGGGAGGATGCCTGCAAAATAAATCCGCAGATACGTAACGGAGGGCGTGAAAATATCTTCCGGAGTAGAAATAATTGTCATTGCCCATGGTGTAATGAGTGCACCGAGTACGGACAAAGCAATTCCGGCCCAGACGGAAAGCGCCATAGCGGTGTGGATTGAGCGGTTCAGTTCTCTTTTGTGTTTTGCACCGTAAAATTGAGAAATAATGATCGTTGCACCCGTTGAAAGTCCTGTAAAAAAGCCGACAAGAAGATTGACATAAACAGCACTGCCTCCGCTTACAGCAGCGAGTGCTTCTTTTCCGATGAACTGTCCGACTACGACGGCATCGACGGTATTGTACAGCTGCTGGAAAAAAGTTCCGAAAAGAATCGGGAAAAAGAAAATAAGAAGGCCTTTCCAGACAGGGCCTTCAGTAATAGAATTGGTAATTAATGTTTTATTTAACACGTCTGCATCATAGCAGATTTTATGAGCCGTTGAAAGTCATCCCGTCATGATGTATACTTTGTTATTATGGGTGGTACTTCGAAAAAAAGCGGTCTTCTTGCTGCCGCTGCTAAAGCTGCCGGAAAAAGCACTGGAAAAAAAACTAAAAAAACGGCAAAATCTTCTCTTGTAAAGAATAAGTCAAAAGCAGAACCTGCCGTAAAGGCAAAGTGCGTAAAAGCTAAAAAAGAAACTGTTCCTGCGAAGTCGAAAAAAACAGCCGTAAAAAAAGCTGCTGCCGTAAAAAGCATGGTAAAAACAGTTGTTGCCGGAAAAACAGTAAAGATATCTTCTCCGGCACAGCGGAAAGCCCCTGCTGTTTCTTCGGGGAAAAAAACTTCCGTATCAAAACGTACAGCTGCCGAAAGCAGTGTGTACGACGAAGCAAGTATTCTTCATCTTGAAGGACTGGAACATATTCGTCTTCGTCCCGGTATGTATATCGGCAGCCTGGGTGACGGTTCGAATGAAAATGACGGTATCTATATTCTGCTGAAGGAAGGAATCGACAATGCGGTCGATGAATTTTCACAAGGCTTCGGGGAAAAAATAGATATAGACATTCACGACGGCCGGGTAAAGATACGAGACTACGGGCGTGGTATTCCGCTTGGTAAACTTGACGACTGTGTCTCAAATGTAAATACTGGTGCAAAATACAATAATTCTGTTTTTAAACAGGCGATAGGTATGAACGGCGTCGGTATCAAGGCAACTAACGCACTTTCATCATATTTTCGTGCCGCGTCTATCAGAGACGGCAGAATGGCTGTCGTTGAATATGAACGCGGCAAAAAACTCAATGAGAAGAACGGAGCTGCAAAAACTGATGTTGCAGACGGAACGTATCTTGAGTTTGTTCCTGACGAAGAGATGTTCGGCAGGTATGCGTTCAATATGGAGATGGTTGAAAGACGTTTGTGGAACTATGCATACCTTAATCCCGGTCTGCTGATTACCTGTAACGGAAAAGAATACCGGAGCGAGAAAGGTCTTGAAGATCTGCTTGCAAACGAAATGGGAAGCAGTAAACCTCTTTATCCAGTGTTTACATATAATGGGAAAAATATACAATTTGTTCTTACTCATACAAACAGTCTTGATAAATTTATTTATTCTTTTGTGAACGGTCAGAGCACGGACGACGGCGGTACGCATGTGACGGCTTTTCTGGATGGTTTTGTTAAGGGAATAAACGAATTCTATAAAAAGGAATATGACCTCCGTGATGCAGCTGGAGGCCTCTTTGTTGCACTTAAGATTGGAATCGACAATCCTATGTTTACCAGCCAGACAAAGAACAAACTTGGAAATGTAGAAATTCGTGCACCGATAATAAAAGAAATCCAGTTTGTTATAGATGACTGGCTTCGTCACAATCCTGATGTTGCCGGTGAAATTGAAGATAAGATTATTAAAAATCAGAAAGCCCATGCGGAAATCAACAATGTCACTGATAAACAGATACGTGAAGCTGCAAAAACGGTTATGCTGAAGATCCCGAAACTTAAGGACTGCCGCTATCATTTACAGGACGGAGATAAAGGCGCAGATTCTATGATATTCATTACAGAGGGAGATTCAGCAACAGGTTCCATGGTGGGGTCCCGTGACGTTGCAACTCAGGCGATTTTTTCCCTGCGGGGCAAACCTGAAAATATGTACGGACGGCGGAAATCTGCACTTTATGAAAATGAGGAACTTAAAAACCTGACGTTTGCACTCGGCATACAGAAGGATATGGAAAACCTCCGGTATGGTAAAATCGTCATAGCAACCGATGCCGATAATGACGGTTATCATATACGGAATCTGGTACTTACTTATTTTCTGCTGTATTTTGAAGAAATTGTTTTGAGCGGACATATATATATTCTTGAAACGCCGTTGTTCCGTGTCAGGAATAAATCGGTAACAGTTTATTGTTACAGTGAGGCTTCGCGGGAT
>JBAYAJ010000118.1:0-7587 GCA_041669845.1 Treponema sp. | reverse complement strand
GCGCCCGGAATAAACTGCAAATCGTCCGGATACAATAAAAAAAAGATCGTTTGTGGGTTCGTTCTGCCTGCAGACAACCTGCCTGTCTGTATATGTAATTGTTTCAAAATTCGTCATTACCTGTGGAACAGTACTTGATTCGTTTACCTGGTTATTTATTTCGAACATGACCTGATTTCCTTTTTCGTTGTAGGCCATTTTTGTAACAAGTCCCAGAGACAGTTTTATACCTCTTCCATGCAGTTCATTACCGGTAACAGTATCTTTGTCGGCATAACAGTGCCAGTCGAACCCGTCTCCTTCATCACGGATGATAAAGACCGACTTTGCCTTTCCGATGGAATAGGTAATTGTTATCTGTCTGTTCACATACTGAGGGTCTTCAGCCCGTTGCGCAACAAGGCCGAATATATCACCGTGCTCTTCCATCCATTTTGTTTTATCTGCATAACTGATATTGAGATTGCCGTGTTCCAGCGCATTTGTAAAAAGTTCGGTCAGAGTCATCTGCAGTTTGTATCTGTCGCTTTCATTTATACGGTTCGTGTTGTACAGATAGTTTACAAGGAACTGCGTATAAAAATGTATATCGAGAGGATCGTTACCGCATACAAAAGTACCGCTTTCTTCACCACCAAAATCGTCCTTCATACCGCGGTTAAGAAGAAACTTCTGGTTCTGCCAGAGAATACGCAGCAGCCTGATAAAGTGAAAAGAAAAATCATCAAGGGTTTGTATTGAAAGAATATTAGAATCTTTTAGGGCAGACAGTTCTTTCATCTGTTGTCTGTCACTGCACACTGCAATGATTCCGCCGTAATGGAGCCATGGATCACCGTGAATCTCTGAAAGAATTCTTGCACAGCCACTGTCGGAAGAAGTATAATCAAGTACTTTAATTTCCGGCAGTTCATAATTAATGTAACTGATTGTTTCATCAATATCTGTTTTGACACATGAATCAAAATCGTCCGGGAAAGTTCTGCATCCTTCTTGTACCGTCTCAATAACTTTTTTGTTTAATGAAACAACGAGTATTTTCTTCATATTCTATAGTATACAACTAATTTCAGCAATTTGCTATGTAAAATATCTGATTCAGTTCCTCCGGTTAGAAAACCGGACGATTAGTTGACAAATAAACAGCAATATGCGATTATGCGGATATGACATTCATTTCTACAGTAGTAGTACTAGTCGTCCTCGTCGTAGTAGCAGTAGTAATTGATAAAACTGCCGGAGCGAAGATGCTGACTGTGCGTATGTAGAATTACATAAAGCCACTTGGTGTAAAAAAAGCTCTCCGGCAGACGGAGAGCTTTTTTTATGTCCGGACGTTTATTCAACAGGGGGACTGCGTATGAGAAAGACCGGTGCGGAAATCATTGTGAAACTGCTTGAGATGGAAGGAATCACAACAGTTGCGGGAATACCGGGAGGTTCAATTCTTCCGTTGTACGACGAATTGAACAGAAGTTCAATCAGGCATATACTCGTCAGACAGGAACAGGCCGGCGGTTTTGTTGCACAGGGAATTGCGCGCAGTACGGGGAAACCTGCTGTATGTCTTGCAACGAGCGGTCCGGGAGCGATGAATCTGCTTACTGCCATTGCCGATGCCCGCAGTGATTCTGTTCCGATTATTGCAATTACCGGCCAGGTAAACACGTCTCTTATAGGTACTGATGCGTTTCAGGAAGCCGATACGTTCGGACTCTCGTTTCCGATTACGAAGCACAGTATTATGGTCAAGTCACCGGAAGAACTTTTAAAAGCTGTTCCGGAAGCATTCGAAATTGCAATGAACGGCCGTCCCGGTCCGGTACTCATTGATGTTCCCCGTGACATACAGTGTGCGGTGTGCGAATTTGACGAATGGCCCGATGTAACGGCTGTGAATCTGCACGATATCCGTTTTCACACACCGCCTTCTGAGTATGCAGAGGGAATTGATAAAATTACCGACGCACTTGTCCTTGCCCGGAAACCGGTGCTGTATTGCGGGGGCGGGTGTAATACGGAAGCTGCTTCACAGGAACTGCTTAAGTTTCTGAGAAGTTACAGGCTTCCCGTCGTGACGAGTCTCATGGGACTCGGCTGCATACCGGAATCATCCGGTATGTCTGCGGGCATGGTCGGCATGCACGGTTCGTATGCGGCAAACGTTGCAATGCACGAGGCTGATCTTGTTGTTG
This sequence comes from Treponema sp., assembly GCA_041669845.1. Lineage (GTDB taxonomy): Bacteria > Spirochaetota > Spirochaetia > Treponematales > Treponemataceae > Treponema_D. The sequence goes on along the minus strand of JBAYAJ010000118.1, from coordinate 5,392 downwards.
CAGCTGGCGTCAGGTTTGACGACAGGGCAACGGGCGTCGTTTCAAAATTCTGTCCCAAAGCAAAAGTTGTACATATAGATGTTGATGCGGCCGAAGTGAATAAGATTGTCAGTGCTGATATTTCACTTGTTGCCGATGTCGAGTCTGTTTTTCCCATTCTTGTGCAGCTTGCCGTGGAGAAGCAGGAAAAGTTTGCTTCTGCATGGCAGAATGCCGAAGCACGTGCGGTATGGCTCGAAAAAATCATGAATATACGTAAAGAAAACACATCGTTTGAATGCGGTCGCCCGGAAAACATAAAGAGTATTAATCCCCGTGAACTTATAGCATCAATACCGTCTCTGGCGGAAAAGGCAGGTACTGTGGGGGAAAACCTGATTGTAACGACTGACGTAGGAGAGCATCAGATGTGGGCGGCTCAATATTATCCGGTTGAAAAACCACGTACGTTCCTTACTTCCGGTTCTCTCGGCACGATGGGATTCGGATTACCGGCAGCAATTGGTGCTGCGCTTGCAAATCCCGGCAGGCGGATTGTGTGTTTTTCCGGAGACGGTTCGATTCTTATGAATATACAGGAACTGGCAACGCTTGCAGAGCTGAATCTTGCCGTTACGGTGATCGTGTTCGAGAACGGAACACTCGGTATGGTGTACCAGCAGCAGAAATATTTATTTAATAAAAATTACAGTGCATGTGTTTTTTCAGCGCAGCCTGATCTTGTTGCTGTTGCAAGCGGATTCGGCATAGATGCGGTAGACACCGCTGACGACGACAGGTGGTATGAAAAGGCTTTTGCCCCCGACCGCAAAAAGAAACCGTTCTTCGTCCGTGTCAAAATCAGCCGGGAGGAAGACGTTCTGCCGTTCGTTCCCGGAGGAAAGGCGAATGTAGACGCGATACGGTAGTAAAAATATACACAGTACCCTTACTCCCCTGATTAGTACAGGATATGAAGGTACGGTGTATAAAGAATGGTATGTGATGATTATACAGGAAATTTCGTCTTAAAATCCTTGAGCAGTTCACCGGTTTGTATTGCACCGTCTATATCGGTGAGTTCACCCCGTTTGCGGTAGAAGTCGATAAGCGGTTCTGTCTGTTCGCGGTACACATCCATGCGGTGCAGGATAGATTCCTGTTTGTCGTCGTCCCGCTGATAAAGTTCGCCCCCGCACTTGTCGCAGATTCCTTCCTTTTTCGGCGGCATTGTAAGCACATTATAGTTTTCACCGCATTTACGGCATACGCGGCGTGTCGACAGCCGTTTTATGACGATTTCGTCTTTGATGACAAAATTTACAACCGTAACATCTTTACAGATATTCGTGAATGCTTCTGCCTGAGGAATTGTGCGCGGAAAGCCGTCAAGTATGAATCCATTTTTTACATCATCCTGTTCAAGTCGTTCTTTTACAAGCGCACAGGTGATGTCGTCGCTTACGAGTCCGCCTGAATCAATGATTCCTTTTACTTTCTTTCCAAGTTCAGTCTGATTTTTAATAGCAGCGCGGAAAATATCTCCGGTAGAAATGTGCGGAATTTTATAGTCATTTGCGACTTTAACAGCAAGTGAACCTTTGCCGGCTCCGGGCGGTCCCAGGAAAATGAAATTCATATAAGCTCCTATAAATCAATATATTTATTCTATTTTATCCTTAAAAACCGTAACCGGCAAGTGCGTATGACGTGCCGGTTTATTTGAGAGGTGTACCAGTTGATTGACAAATATGTAATATACGTTATCATTAAAGTGATTCTGATGAATAGTGGTGGGGGTAATCAAAGCCGGATGCGGGAGGCTCTTATGATATGCACGATGTATACTGATCCTACAAAGAATTTGGTCATGTTTTTACCTGACGATGCAACTGATGCCGAGATTCTTTCTCTTTGCGCGGTTTCTTCTCCTGTGGATGGTTCAGACGACGGCAGCGGTATAAAACCGACCGGTGTTATCGATTTATACAATCTCCATGCAATATATTCGCTCAGCGAAATGACACCGAACAGCTTTACTATTCAGTTGTAGAAGAAGTTTTTTCTGCGTCTGTTATCGTAAAGAAGGCAAGTTCCGTTTCCCAGCTGAAAATCGTATTCGTACATGCGCTTTCCAGCAGGCGGACGATTTTTCCCAGTCCGGCAGAACCTGTCGATTCCGCAATTTTTGCCCCGTATGCCGAGGTCTCTGCATCAAACCATTTTTTCAGTTCTGTTTCCGTAATGCGCCGTTTTTCAGCAAGAAGCTGTGAGGCTGCGTCGACTTTAAAACCTCTGCTGCGGAATGCATCTGCGATCGTTTCCGTATTCCAGCTGAACAGAGGATTCGTTCTGTCGCCGAAGAATTCCGTTTCTGCCTGATCCATCTTATGCAGTATTTCTGCATATGGACCAATAGTTGCAGGTGTCAGTATCTGTTTTTCCACAAGTTTTGCAATGTGCTGCCCGCTTGCCGGTATCCGCTGTGAAATGACAGTACACCATCCGCTGGCAAACGGACTTTCAGCTGACAACGGTTCACTATCGGGATCGGATTCGGAACGATCCGTGAATGTAAAACCTTCCGCTTTCTTTGTATGTGCCGTTGCAGCAAAGGAATCTGCAAGCGCTTTTATTGATACGTCGGAAACGAACGGATCCCGGAAAAAAATACGGTCGAAAACAGCACCATTGTATTCAAATTTTGTAAGTACGTCGGCAAAGTTCTCAGGTGTAAGAAAATCAGGCTGCGCTGTTTCAGAACGAAACTGAAGGACAGGTCTGTCCAGATCGCCAAGTGTCCGTCCGTACTGTTCAAGTATTTCCTTTCCCTTCTGCGTACGGCAGACTCCGCAGGTAACTCCTTCCGGTGTACGGCGTGCTATTTCCCATAGCAGCAGGCCGTCGTCCGCATTCCATACAAGACTCCGGTGATGACGGGCAAGGTGAGCAAGCTGCGTCATCGTATCACGTACGCTCAGAAGAATTTCTGCCCGGTTTGAATCAAGACGAGACCGCCACGATTTGTCTGCACGGTCAAGTGCTCTTTCTTTTGATTTATCCGGCGGGCTGAACGTAAGCTGTTCATCTTTCTGTACGCTTCCGCCTTTGAAATGGGCGTTTATCCACCATTCGCTTATCGGATTTACACCGAACTCCGATTTATTGTTTTTATCCGGTACATGGGCGTCTTCCGTAACAAGTGTGTTTCTGCTTCCTGTTACTGCGCTGTCTGTACAGGGAACTGAGTTTACTGCCAACCCATGGTCCGCAGGCTGCTCTTTTTCCAGTATGGCGGCAATCTGCAGTTCACGGCGGGAAAGAACTCCTTCCCGTATTGTTTTTTCATATCCCTGTGTACCAGGTGTGTAAAATACCCGTCCGATGAGCTCATCCGGAAGATACTGCTGTGCAACCCAGTGATCGCGGTATGCGTGCGGATACAAGTACCCAGCTCCGTGTCCGAATCCTTCCGCATCGCGGCTCGCGTCCCGCAGATGATTCGGTACTTCTGCGTCCTCTTTTTCCACCGACGAAAGTGCATCAAAAAATGCCATGCTGCTGTTCGATTTCGGTGCAGTCGACAGATACAGCGCTGCATGTGCAAGAAAATACCGGCCTTCCGGCATTCCTACCCGGTCGAATGCCTGTGCACAGCTTGAAACGACCGTTATTGCATTCGGATCTGCCAGACCCGTATCTTCACATGCAGAGATCAGCATACGCCGGAATATAAAATCCGGGTCTTCCCCGGCTGCCACCATACGGGCAAGCCAGTACATGGATGCATCCGGATCGCGTCCGCGCAGACTCTTTATAAAAGCGCTGATAATATCGTAATGGTAGTCACCGTCCCGGTCGTAGAGGACAACTTTTTTCTGTATAGATTCTTCCGCCGTTTCTCTGCTGATATAAATAGTAGAACCCCATGCAGGAACAGGCGGATTTGCTTCAGGTTCCCATTTTTCCGGCGTTGTTTCAACTGCAAGTTCCAGTGCGTTAAGCAGACTGCGTGCGTCTCCGTTTGCCGTATCGATAAGATGCTCAAGAGCACCTTTTTCAAATTCAATTTTCCAGTGTCCGTACCCGCGTTCTGTATCAGAAAGAGCCTGAACGGCAGCTTTCATGAGATCGTCGTTCGTAAGCGGTTTAAGCTGGAATACACGGCTTCTGCTTACGAGCGCTTTGTTTACTTCAAAAAACGGATTTTCAGTCGTTGCTCCGATAAGAATAATCGTACCGTTTTCGACCCACGGCAGAAGCGCATCCTGCTGGGCACGGTTCCAGCGGTGCACTTCGTCTACGAACAGAATCGTCCGTCTGCTGTAAAGATTGTAATAATCCTCCGCCTGTTTTATAGAAGCGCGTATATCCGCAACGCCCGTAAGCACTGCGTTGAGCGTAATGAAGTTGCTTTTTGTGTGGTTTGCAATAACCCGTGCAAGCGTTGTCTTTCCGGATCCCGGAGGTCCGTAGAAAATAACCGAAGAAAGCTGATCAGCCGCAATTGCCCGCCGCAAAAGCCTGCCTTTTCCAACAATATGGTCCTGCCCGATATATTCGTCGAGTGTCCGCGGCCGCATTCGTGCAGCCAGAGGTTCGCGGAGGTACCGTGCAGCGTTTTCAAAAAGAGGCGTCTCATCATCTGACATATATAAAAGTATAGCAGAAAACGGATGATTGAGCTATGAGACGGTAAAGTTCGACAAAAAGTAATACTTTCTATCCGGTTGTCTTTGATGAGTATTCTGAGGTTATCACGTTATTTATTTGTGCAGCGGATTTAATACCCCGCTGCATTCGGATGGGTTATTGATTGTGCCGGTTACTGATTCTTTTACGATAACCCAAAAGGATCTTCTTTGCTTTTTTGTAGTCGTTTTCATCTACAGCAAGTATTAAGCCTTCATCAGATACAATTTGTTTACCTTTTAATAGTAATTCGTATGAGATATCATTATTCCTGAGTACTTCTACAAAAGGATTTAATTTATTTTTATCCTCAAATGTCCATAATATTTGCACTATGAGATACTCCTTTGATCTTTTCTTTTTTATCCACTAAAGGCGTGCACCTGAAAGTTAATTCCATTTTACTAAAAAAGTCTTCTAATATAAAGCGGTAATCATTCGAACACTGCATAATTCGGTAATTTGTAATTTTCTGTCGAAAATTACAAACTTCAGACTGGTTTTGCAGGCCTTGCAGCAAACTCGTGTTCATGCCCGGAAAAAGTACTGCTCACCCGTACTCCTGCGACTTCCGGATAGAACGGCAGTAAAAAAGTGAAACTAGTCTGTTTTTACTTTAAAATGAGACTGTTTTCATTATGAACCCAGTCACGTTTCATAATGAAAACAGTCCTGCTGCAGAGTTTTATAGTACATATCCGGATCATAACCATGTCTTGCG
>JBAYAJ010000117.1:0-7612 GCA_041669845.1 Treponema sp. | reverse complement strand
TGCATCAGAAATATATGCGTAATGAATACTGCTTTTATATTTCTCAATAATATCCCGATTCTTGTCTATAATAATAACATCTGCGTCCGCCTGTTCCAGTTCTTCAACAATACGGCATCCGAAGGAACCGAGTCCTATAACTGCAATAGAAACCATTGCCTTCCTCCTATCAAAAATTCAGGCATAATTGTGCCGCAACCTGTTTTAACCGACAATCACCGTGCCATACGGATAATCCGTCAGCTCCTTTTGATCTCCACCGTGAGATGCATTCACCGTCATTGCAATAATTCCTGTTCTTCCGGCAAACATCGTCAGAATAATTATGATTTTTCCGTATACGGAAAGCAATGATGTAATTCCTTTAGACAAGCCTACTGTACCAAAAGCCGATACTGCCTCGTACACAAGATCGCTCAGTGTAAATATTCCGGTCTGCAGAGATGCATGTTCAGAAAAGGTAAGCAGCAGCAGCGATACAAAAAAAATGCAGAAACCTTTCACAAGAACACCTACCGCTTTTTCCAGTACCGACAGCGGAATGTCCCTGCGGAAAACGGACAAATCACCCTTATCTTCCGGGTCTTTGAACGCATAACAGCAGACAAGAAAAACGGTCGTTGTCTTAAGTCCGCCTGCCATTGAACCGGGAGATCCGCCTGTCATCATCAGCAGGACCGAGATAATAGTTGAAGGAGCAGAAAAAGTATTCTGCTCTACTGTATCAAAACCTGCAGTACGAAGCGTAACTGCCTGGAAAAACGCACTGAACAATTTCTGCGGAAGCGTCATATTTTTGAACGCATGTGAATATTCAGCAATAAAAAATAAAAGTGCCCCGCACACAATCAGCAGAACAGTCATAAACAGAACGATATGCGTATGAAAACTCAGCATGCTTCGTCTTTTGTGATGGATCCGCCTGTATATGTACATGGCAATGTCGTTTATAACGGTAAAACCAAGACCGCCGGCAATAACAAGTATACATACTATCGTACAAATTCCGTAATCTGCATAGAAACGGTGAAGACTGTCAGGATACGGCGCAAATCCTGCATTACAGAATGCAGACACAGAAAGAAATATCCCATAAAAAATATTGTGCGTTTCGCCGGCCTTATACAGCAGAACCGCCAGCAGTACAGCCCCTGCTGTCTGAATGACGACAGTTGTAATAAGAATGCGGATAATAATCTGCCGCGGGTTCACTTCTATATCTTCAACAAAAAAATCACGTATGAAATTTCTGTTGACCATCGAGATTTTTTTTGAAGGAACAGCAAGATATATCGTAAAAAATGTTACAAGGCCAAGTCCTCCTGCTTCTATAAAAAACAGCAGAAGGGCAAGTCCTGCGCCGGTATAAATGCTCATGTCGACAGTCGACAAACCGGTAACACACAGAGCAGATACCGTCGTAAAAAGTCCGTCCAAGTAAGGAACTGGCTTTCCCGATACATAAAAGCGGGGAAGCTGAAACAATACCGAGCCAAGCAGCGCAAGAAATATAAAGTATGCAAAAAGCTGCGTATTTGCAGTATGAATACGGTGTTTCATTTCAAAAAAGTATATAAAGATTTGCTTTATATATCAACCGGGTAAATCTGAAGAAAAACCGGGGTTTGACAGCATCTGTTACATCAGCTCTTCCAGATCTATTTCACCGGCAGCACATGGCACTGTAACGGCCCAGTTTGTAAGAACCTGCGGAGAAACTTCCCCGAACACACCGACCTGCCTGCCGTTTACAATAACTGCAGCCTGACGCCCCGGAATAAAGCGCGGATCACTGCATTCCTGCACTTCGTATTTATGATCAAGGAAGTATAAAAGAGAGGAAACTTCCGCAGCAGCATCATTGAAGTTAGCATTTGCCGCAGCTGTAAGAAAACCAAGATTCTGACGTGTTCGTGTTCCTGTATTCTCTTCGTCGCAAAGATACGCAACTTTCCCGATTTCAAAAATTTTGTGAGGAAACTGTGCATTTGCCGAACCGCTTTCTGCGCGGAGCAGCGATGAAATAATTTCAGGTCTGATGAACTGATAATTCTCGCTCATCGGATTTGCAATTTCAATAACCTTTGCTGCATCAATTCCCATGTTGTCGATATAGTCGTGCCGGCTGCCTACATAGTTAAAAATCATTTCCTGATACCCAAGTCCGACCATAAGCGTTTTTGCCTTGCGGCTGAACTGTGTAAGCGGCAGAAGGCGTCCTATCGTAAAGTCATTCGGTTTCTCCGGTTTGAACGTTTCGACGTCGCGCCCTATCATGACGTCCTCGATAATATCAACTTCATGCAGAAAATCGTTCCGGTATGGCGGCGGACTAAGTGTAAATTCAACGTCTTCACAGCCGTCTTTTGTCACTTTTGCAGAAGAAACAGTATCACCCATAGAGTAAAGGGCAGCTGCAACCTCATCCGCTGTAAACGAAGAACCAAGCAGCTTGTTGATATGACTCAGATACCCCTTCGTAACCGGCTGAAAATAGAACGGCGCAGTAACAGACTTTCCCAACCCCGTTTCATACGGATGATCAACGCGTACGGGAAGAATTTCGTAACCGCAGTCAGCAAAATCGCATGCAACGATATTTGCGGAAAGCATAAGACTTTCCATATTGGAACCGGTGAGTTCAACCATAAGGTCCCTGTCGCCAACCTGTACGGCACCGAGCGTCGCACTGTTGATAATCGGAGCCATAGACATGACCTCTCCCTTATCGTCTACAAGCAGGGGGTACTTTTCCATATCCTTAAGAATCCAGCCGTAATCTTTTCCTTTCGGATGATCGGTAAGAATCTGGCGGCACGTCATAGGAGAGTCGCATGCAAGAGGAATAAAACTTGTCTTATCCGGATCTACGGCCTTGTAGTGCACCGGAAATTTTATATCTGCAACCCGGTAAACGCCCATAGAAATCGTTTTGCGCTTACGGCCGAAATTCCACGCAAGTTTTTCCTGAGTCTGAATAATATCCTTAAGCATCGGATCGTCGACAGCCCTGCCGGAAATAACGAACGACACCATAAAAGGACGTATGCTGCGGAGTTCCGGATCAACTGTTACGATACGATTTCCACAGTCCTTAACCATCCCCTTTTTTGACAGGAACTTATCATAATCACCGTGTTCTGCCCCTTCATGCAGGCGGAGCTGTCTGGCGACACCGTTCGTAGACCACAGATCAGGGCGGTTCGTATCGTTAAGTTCGATTTTAATAACACGTTCACCAGCAGGTTTTGTCATATCCGGTTTTTCATCAAGTTCGGCTTTGGCACAGGTAAGCTTTTTTTCAAGCGTATCATAGTCATATTTTTTCCCAATCAAATTAAAAAACAGATTCTCGTTAACTTCAATCTTCGGCATACTGTCCTCGTAAAAATTGTATTAATTATTATAGAAGATAAACATGAATTATTCAATTGTGCCGCAGTATGTGATGCATACGCTTTTCTTCATATAACGATTTATCAGCCTGTTTTATCATTTCCAGCGCAGCAGTTCTTCCTGATGAATATATGTCTTCCGGGTCTACCGTCAAGATATGCCTGCATAATATCAAGAAACATGATAACCACCGTTACATATACAACGCGTATAAACATGATGTTTCCGGTCTGTTTGTCAATATTTTTTTATACTGTACAATAAGCCAGAAAATAAGCAGCAGGCAGATACAATTGACCTCAACATAATAAAACTGTGGATACATATAAAAACAGCATAACACACATTTCTTTTGTTGCAAATATTGATGCTTTTAAATATAGTGTTATTATGGCATGCAAAGTATTTATTGATGGAAAAGACGGTACAACAGGTCTTAAAATATACGAACGGTTCGCACAACGCGGTGATATTGAGCTGATGCAGATTCCGGAGGATAAACATAAAGATCCGGTCGAACGGCAGAAGTTCATCAATGAATCCGATTTTACTTTTCTGTGCCTTCCCGACGAAGCCGCTGTTGAATCTGCTGCTCTCTGTACAAATCCGCACACGCGCATACTTGACGCTTCAACTGCGCACCGTACAACCCCCGGCTGGGATTACGGATTTCCCGAGCTCTCTGCAGATTTCCGGCACAATATAGAAAAGTCGTACCGGGTCGCAGTTCCCGGATGCTATGCAAGCGGTTTCAATTCGATCTGTTTCCCGCTTGTTTCATCCGGTATCATGCCCCCGGATTACCCTGTTGTCTGCCATGCGGTATCGGGGTACAGCGGTGCCGGCAAAAAGGCTGTCGTTCAATATGAAAGTCCCGGCCGTAACAGTGAACTTGACTCGCCGCGCCTCTATGCATTGACGCAGCAGCATAAACATCTGCCAGAAATGCAGAAAGTCAGCGGACTCTCGTACCTGCCTGTATTTGATCCGTATGTCTGCGATTATTTCTCAGGTATGTCCGTTACAGTACCGCTTTACAGCCGCCTGCTTGCAAAAAAAATGAATGCCCGTAATATATGGGAAATGTTCACCTCACATTACGACGGCTGCCGCTTTGTAAAAGTCGCCGGCTTTATGGGAGAAGGAACGCTTACTGAACAGTTTATTGCCGCAAATACACTGTCTGGTACAAACAACATGCAGATCTTCATATGTGGTAACGACGACCGCATTATGATTACGTCCCGTTTTGACAATCTTGGTAAAGGTGCATCAGGTGCTGCCGTCCAGTGTATGAATATAATGATGGGACTTGATGAAGGAACAGGTCTTGCATAATGGGAACGACTGCACAACCGGACGGAAATACCGACCCCTACCCTGATTTATTTCCATCTCCCTGCGGTTATTTCGACGGACGGACATCACATTATACCGTATTCCGTCTGCCGTCCCCTGAAGATGCCTTCCATATGACAGCACCGGACAGCCAGAATACCAGCCATAGTCCTGATGCTGAAACATGCCAGCAGATCGTATTCGACAGTCTGCTCGCAGAAGGATTCCGGCGTGCAGACGATTTTGTCTACCGGGCAGACTGTCCTGACTGCAGACAATGCATTCCCATCCGTATTGCAGTTCCCGATTTTAAACCGTCAAAAAGCCAGAGGCGCGTACTCAGTCACAACGGCGATATTACCATACACATCACGCAGAATCCGGCTGATTTCATCACAGCAGAAAAGGTGGAACTCTACAGTACATACAACAGGCGTCATAATCCTTGTGAAACAATGGCACCCGGTGAAAGCAGAGCAGAGCTTATGCAGATGAACGGCGTACATGCATGTGCATCCGGTACAGATGTACGGGCATTCTATTCCGGTACGTTCAATATGGAATACCGTCTGAAGGCAGACGGTAACTCACCAGGAAAACTTATAGGAGTCGGTATTGTTGATGCCGGAGCAGATTCTCTTTCCTCTAACTATTTTTATTATGATATTTCCCCGGAAACAATGAAACGCAGCATCGGTACGTACAGCATACTCCGTGAAATAGATTTATGCAGGAGACTCGGGTTCGGCTGGTATTATTTAGGGTACTGGCTCGCCGGCTGCAGAAAAATGGTATATAAATCAGCCTACAATCCTCACCAGTTGTTTACAGGCGGCATCTGGCAGACTGCAGAAAAATAACCGGAGGTAATAAAATGAACACAGAAAAAACAGGTATTGTTCTTGAAGGAGGCGGACACCGGGGTATTTATTCCGCCGGGGTCCTTGATGTACTGAGGGAAAATAATATTCTTGTCGACGGTATTATCGGAGTATCGGCAGGAGCAGTACACGGGGCGAATTATGCATCAGGGCAGGCAGGACGCTCCATCCGTTACACCGAAAAATACTGCAGAGACAAACGGTATATGAGTGTCCGTTCTTTCTTTTCTACGGGCAGTTTATTCAACGTACAGTTCTGTTATCACGAAATTCCTGAAAAACTTGATCCATATGATAATAATGCACTTGAATCGTCATCTGTGGCATTCTATGTTACATGTACAGACGTTATAACAGGACAACCGGTATACCACCAGTGCAGAACACTCAAGGGAAAAGAAATGCTGTGGATGCAGGGATCTGCTTCAATGCCGCTCGTTTCACGTATTGTCGAGACGGACGGATATAAACTGCTTGACGGAGGAATCTCAGATTCGATACCCCTTAAAGCATTTGAGGATATGGGCTACGTAAAAAATATTGTCATTCTTACACAGCCGGCAGGTTATAAAAAAAAGAAAAATTCACTTCTCCCCCTTATCAGGATTGCAATGAAAAAATATCCGGCACTTGTATATGCCCTGAAAACACGTCACATCCGCTACAACAAAGAACTTGAGGATGCAGCACAGCAGGCAGCAGACGGTATCATTCTGCTTATCCGTCCGTCGAAACATCTTAAAGTCAGTCGCACCGAAAAAGATCCTGACAAAATCCGGGGACTGTACAATCTTGGACGGAAAGATGCAATGTCGCATCTGGACGCAGTTAAAGTTTTTCTGTCAAAGTAAACGGCTTTTCCCGTATGTGACAATTGCGCAAAATATGTAAAAGTGTTAATTTCTTCTTATATGAATACACTAGTCGCTTTATGCGCAGTCGGCGCCGAAAAAATTCTCGGCAATGAAATCAAACATTCAGGATACAAACTTACAGAAAATGCACCCGGACGTGTCAGTTTTCTCGGTGACGACGACGCCATGTTTCGTGCCAATCTCTGTCTCCGCACCGCAGACCGTTTGTACCTGCAGCTTGCCTGTTACCCTGCTGATAATTTCGATTCGCTTTTCGACGGAACATATACTGTCGACTGGCAGAATTTTTTCAAAAAAGATACACGCGTAGTAGTAGATAAAGTCCGCACGTACCGTTCAAAACTCAACTCCGAACACAGTATTCAGGGAATGGTTCATAAGGCAATTTACAAAAAACTCGGCGACATATGGCATATGTCGACACTGCCTGAAAGCGGAGATGAAGAAGACGTCCGTGTCTATATAGACGACAATACTGCATATATTCTGCTTGACCTTTCCGGTCTGCCGCTCCATAAACGAGGATACCGGACCGACGGCGGAACAGCACCGCTGCGCGAGACTACTGCTGCCGTCATGCTTCAGGAAATGATGTGGCGCCGTAAAACTCCGCTGCATGATCCGTTCTGCGGTTCAGGTACTATCGCAATTGAAGCGGCGCTCTATGCCTACAATGTTGCCCCCGGATTCGGACGCCGTTTTGCACTTGAAACACTTCCTATTTTTAATCAGCAGCGTGCAGTAGAAATCCGGAGGGAAGAAGCGGGAAAGATCCGTACAGATGTAGAAGTGCGCATTACAGGCAGCGATATCGACGCAGTGGCAGTCAAACGTGCACAGGAAAATGCCGAACACGCATGCGTCATGGCAGGACGCGCACTTCAGCTCGTCGGCAGAAACGACCGGATTCCAAGGCCGGATTTTACACTGTCCGATTTTAACGACCTGCACGCACCGTATAAAGAAGGATTACTGCTCTGTAATCCACCGTACGGCGAACGACTTGGAGATGAAGCAGAAGCGGAAGCACTCTATAAAAAGATGAGTTCACTGTGGACGAATTTTCCAGGCTGGGAAATGGGCATTATTACATCGAACAAAAAATTTCAGGAATGTTTCGGC
>JBAYAJ010000116.1:0-7686 GCA_041669845.1 Treponema sp. | reverse complement strand
TTTGCAGCATAGAAACTGCATATAAAAAAGTTCTGTACCTTTTTTATATTTTCAGTATGAGGGCATTTCTCCGGGGTGTAAATGACGCTTTTTATGATTTATTGACGGATTTTACCGGGATTTTTACCTGTTATTTTTTTAAACACACGGCAGAACACTTCGACATTGGAAAACCCCGTCCTGTCCGCCACTTCAAATGTACGGCAGTCTGTCTCCATGAGCATTTTTTTTGCAGCCAGAATCCTTGTCCGTGAAAGAAATTCAATGATTGTCTCACCTGTTTCTTTTGAGAATAAACTGCTCAGATGATTTTTGGAAACACCGGCATAATTTGCAACAGTCTGCATATCAAGTTCTTTATCCTTATAATGTTCCTGTATATATCGTTTTGCCCGGACGACAGGTCTGCTGCACAGTAGAAAATTTTCAACAACTGATTTATACTGCCTCACAAAGATGTCAAATGATTCAATACGTCCGCTGATTCTTTTTTCAAAACCTGTTTCAAAGTAAGTCCAGGCACTGTTATAAAAGTGATCATAAACATTTTCAAGATCTTCTGTATGTTCTGCCATGCAGCAGTACAGGTTGTAATCGATACCGGCGACATCTCCGTTATACGGCATAACAAACTGACGTAAAAGGCTGCAGATATTTTTATTAAAATCGGGAAGAGAAGATCCGTACCGCTGCATAACGTCCGTAACATCGCCGGGACGGAGGATCATACTATAAAACGGATACTGTATTCTGAAATTACATGCATCATACATTTCCGATAATTTTTCTTCAGGAACAGCAGATTCAAGTATACTGTGAAAAAAGATTTTGCGTTTTTCTTCAATACTATCGTATCCCGCATCAGAAACGCCGGTGCTTTCCTTTTTCCGCTTATCGACAATTTTGTCAACTGCTGTCTTTAATTTTCTGCTGTCCAGTTCAGTTTTCAAAATATAATCCGCAGCCCCGAAATGAAATGCATTCCGGACGTAATTAAAATTACTGTATGCACTTAAAAAAAGAAGTGAACATCTGCTTCCCTGTCTGTTCAACGACTCAGCCAGGCCAATACCGTCCATTACAGGCATATCAACATCGGTAATCACCAGATCCACTTCCGGATGTGCTGTAATATAATCAAGCGCTTCTTTCCCGTTGGAACAGCAATTGCTGATGCAATAGTCACTCCCCAGTTTTTCAATCAGCGTACGCATAGTAATTACTACGAGAGGTTCATCGTCAACTATTACTATTCGTATCATAACGACATCCTTCATCCGGGTCGGAGAAAATTTCTGCCGGAATAAAAATTGAAACGACCGTTCCCTCACCCGGATAGCTTGAAACACGCATCGTATACAATGAACCAAAAAGCAGCTTTATTCTGTTGTAAACAGCTTTTATACCGATATGGTTAAGTCCCCGCTGACTGTTCTGTTCTTTTTCAAAAAGATGTTCAAGCATATCGCTGTCTATACCGCATCCGTTGTCCGAAACTTCTATCAGCAGAACATCGTCTGCTCCTGAATTTACAGGACTTACATCAGAAATTTTTACAATCTTTGCAGAAACAGTTATTATACCGTTGTGTGGAATTCCTCTGATTCCGTGAATAATGGAATTTTCAACTATCGGCTGGAGTATCATGGAAGGAACTGAATACTTCTTAAGCTCATCGGAAACGGTACAATAGTAATCAAATACTTTTCCGTACCTCACCTGCATCAGGTAAATATAATTGTCAAGATTCTTCAATTCATGCTCAAGACTGTTGAACGAATTGTCGTCGCGCAGATTGTCGTCCATAATTGCCATAAAAGCTGTCGTCATTTTCGTGATCGACTCATTTTTTGACATAAGCGACATGAGCCTGATGGTATTAAGCGTATTACAGACAAAATGCGGATTAAGCTGGAACCGGAGTGCTTTTATTTCACTCCGCAGCCGTTCACGCTGTTCGTCCTTAATCTGTCTCGTCAGCTCGTCGAGCTGGATTGTCATCGAATTGAAAGAATCTGCGAGCACGGTAAACTCTTTTACTTTATCCTGAAACAGTCTGACGGTAAAATCTCCCTGTGCGACACGGTTCATGCTCGTTATTACCTTTTGGAGAGGACGCAGTTCTGTCTGGAAAAAGTGAATATTATAAATAATGAACAGGCTGATGACAAGCAGAAGTATGACAAGCATTGTGCGGAAAATAAATTCAACCCGTCCGGTAATTGATTTTACCGGAATTGCACTGCATATCTCCCATCCGGACATAGTTATATTCTGCTCGATTATAAGGTATCTTTTACCCAGCAGTTCTTTTTCATTATTCCAGCTGCCGTTTTCTTTACTGGTATCTGATGAAGCTAAAATTTTTCCGGCGTCGTCTACTATATATTTTAATCCTGCCTGATTACTTTCATCTACCATAGTCGTAAAAAGAAAATCGTATAACGATGATGACGCAAACGCAACGGCAACAGTTTTTATTCCGGTAACATATCCGCGGTCAACAGGAGGCTTGACAACAAAAATTACGACGGGACGTGTTTTAGTAATATTCTGTTCACAATAAATCTCATCCACAGCACGAACCTTATCAACGGTTCCCGGAACATTTTCTAAAATTCCGGCGACTTCTCTGTTATCGATGGAAAGTGTCTGAAAATTTCTGTTCACATAAACAGTATTATGGGAATCATTTAAAACCAGATAAATTGAACCTTTCAGATTCGTTGTAAGAAATATTTTTTCTAGAATTTTATCGATTTCATTACTTGCTTTATACCGTTCCTGTACAGCAATGGCATTACTGTAAACAATCGAGTCCGACATAAGTGCAGTATCATGAACAAGCGCAGAAGCCATAACAGCCATATTTTCATATTCTGCATTTATATTTACTGCCGACTGTTCCACAGTAGCATATATCTGATTTTCCGCGTTTTTTAACATCTCGTCACGAAAAATGACACTGAATACCGTAAGACAGATACTGACCGGAAGTGCAACACAGAGAAGAAAAAAAACGACATGCCCCTGTACCATCGATTTTTGTTTCACGCTTCCACAATACCATGAAAGAAAGTCACATGCAATTATTTATCAAAACAACGTGTGTTTTCTGTATAATTTATGTATGTATATTGTCTATAATTGACAGAACAGCTTTAGATATTTCCGGAGACATATGTTTAAGTTTTTCAATATAAGGGAGATATTGTAAAAGCAGTTTTTGTCTTTCTTGAATATCTGAGATATTTTCTCTGGACACTGTTGCTTCTCTGTTTTCAAGTAAATCTTCAAGAGGTATACCAAGTACCTTCGAGATCCGTAAGGCAAGATCTGCAGCAGGCATTCCATTGCGTTTTAATCCCGTTGAAATTGTATTCACAGAAAAATGTGCTGCAGCCGCCAGTTCTTTTCGACTTATACCTTTATATCTGCATTCCAGTTCAACATTATTCCAAAAACCCATACGATATGAATATCACAACTGCAATATTAATACTTTGTATAAATGCTTGTTGCGTTTTTATTTTTTTGTAGTATACTTAAATATCACAATTGCAATATATACTGTTAAAAAAATAACAGTTGTGAAAAACACAGCCGCTTTTTTCTTATACAAATTCAAGAAGCATTAAGAATTTAACACAGTATATATGCTTTTATTCAACTTTAGTTATAAGGACAGGGCACAATGGTTAAAAAACATGGTATTGATCATCAAAATTCAAAAAAGGGACATTTGAGCATTTTTTTTGTTATAACGCTCGGTTTTATTATCCTTGGACTCAACTGCGTACAGGTTCTGCTTGTCTCCCATAAAACAAAAAATTCCATTGAACAAAGTTATATAGAAGACTGCCGGCAGATAACCTCAGCATATTCTCTTGCACTCACAAACAGATTGAATGAATATATGAATGAACTAAATCAATATATAACCGCTGATGTTGTACATACTGGAGACGAAACTCAGATCGTACAATGGCTTAGGTCTCATGCTGATATCCGCAGCAAGGATTTCGATTATGTATTTTTCTGCGGACCGGATGGAATCGCATATACAGACAGCAATGCCACAGCAGCAGTATTGGACAGAGATTATTTCAAAGCAATAATAAACGAAGGAAAAGAGGAATATATTGCGAATCCTGTCATATCAAAAACAACAGGGAGACCAATTATACACATAGTAAAAGCGGTAAAAATCAGCGGTAAAACAATCGGTTTTTTTGCAGGGGTCGTTCCGCTCACTACAATTCAGAAAACAACGGGAAGTATCAAACTTGGTGAAAGCGGTTATGCATGGATTCTGGCAAATGACGGAACAGTTGTTGCACACCAGGATACCAGCATCGCTATGAAAAAAAATTTTCTAACCGATCTTGATGCAAAAAACGGCGACTTAACAAAACTCGCAGAAGAAATGATAAAAGGAAATTCTGGTACGGCATGGGTTCATGACCTGCAGGGCGATAATGTATGCGTTGTCTACGCACCGGTAGAAGGAACTTCGTGGAGTTTTGCATTCGCTGTTTCACAATCCCAGGTACACCGAACGGCAACAGAACTTTCAAAGACTATGATTTTAACCGCAGCACTCATTCTCTGCATACTGCTTTTAATCAGCGGCTTTATAATATACCGGGAACTAAAACCTCTTGAAATCGTTGAAAAAACAGTAAATGACATCGCATCCGGCAGCGCTGATCTTACACGGCGTATTGAAGTGAAATCAAAAAATGAAATCGGAGCCGTCGTTTCAGGTTTTAATAAATTTTCTGAAAAGCTTCAGACAATAATCACCGAACTGAAACAGTCAAAAGATGAACTTGCAGCAATCGGAGAAGATCTCCACACAGGTACGCAGGAAACCGCTACTGCAATTACACAAATTCTGGCTGACATTGATACGGTGAGCGGACATATTACGAATCAGTCGGCAGGTGTGGAAGAAACAGCCGGTGCCGTCAACGAAATCGCATCAAACATTGCATCACTCGAACGAATGATAGAAACTCAGGCAGCCGGGGTCACTGAAGCTTCGGCCGCAGTCGAAGAAATGATAGGCAATATCAATTCTGTAAACATATCTGTTGAAAAAATGGCGGGTTCATTCTCTGTACTTGAACAGAACGCACGGAACGGGGCAGAAAAACAGATGGATGTAAATGAACGCATAGAACAGATAGAGCAGGAATCTGAAATGCTTCAGGAAGCTAATACCGCAATAGCGAGTATAGCAAATCAGACCAATCTGCTTGCAATGAATGCCGCTATTGAAGCTGCCCATGCAGGAGAAGCAGGAAAAGGGTTCAGTGTTGTCGCCGATGAAATACGAAAACTCTCCGAAACATCTTCAGTACAATCAAAAACTATCGGCACCCAGCTGAACAAAATAAAGGAATCCATCACAAGCGTTGTCGCAGCATCGTCAGAATCGAGCAAAGCATTCAATGCCGTCACAGAAGGAATTAAAAACACCGATGAACTTGTGAGGCAGATACGGAATGCTATGGAAGAACAAAAAGAGGGTTCAAAACAGATCACCGAAACGCTGCATTCAATGAATGACAGTACCACTGAAGTACGGACTGCGTCATCGGAAATGTCGGCCGGAAACAAGGCCATACTCGACGAAGTAAAAAATCTGCAGGAATCAGCGGGCAGTATGAAAGACAGCATGGCAGAAATGAGTACCGGTGCTAAGAAAATAAACGAAACTGGAAAAGCTCTCATGGACATAGCACAACGAGTCAAAACATCAATACAGAATATCGGTGGTCAGGTTGATCAGTTCAAGGTCTAAAAAGTAAAAAATGGAAAACAACATGTTGAGGAGCAACGATTATTACAAACTTATTAATTCGATTTCAAGCGCAGTTATTGTGCTGTCTCCTGTTTACAACAATACTGATTGTATTTCTGATTTCTGTATCTGTTTTACGAACCATCAGTATGAAGAATTATTCCGGGGACAGATAAAGAGCGGTCAGAAAATCAGCGATTTCAAGTCTCAGGTTCTTCCTGATAAGAACTGGCTTGCAGTCTGTACAAAAGTGTTCACAGAAAACTCATCATACAAAACTTCGTATTATTCACCAATGGCGCAGACATACCTGTATGTAACCATTGATGAAGTCGTTCAAAAAAATAAAAATAAATTCTGTATTATGACGCTTACAGATATTTCAGCAGTCAATACTACAAAAATACAGTTTCCTGATTCCGAAGTACATTCAGAACATCTCCAGCTGCAAAACCGGCTCGAACAGGCTGCGGTGCAGGAAAAATTTGAACTGAATTTTCAACCGCAGTTTATAATACAGACGAATCAGCTCCGGGGTTTTGAAGCCCTGCTGCGCTGGACGGACAATATACTTGGGCAGGTAAATCCAGACGATTTTATCCCGGTTGCAGAAGAAACCAGGACTATTGTTAAAATCGGATACTGGGTCCTGGAAACCGCCATCAAGACACTCAAATACTGGCAGGAAAAGTATAATTTCGATGGAATTATGTCGGTAAATATTTCACCGGTTCAGCTGGAAGAGGAAGAATTTACAGGAAAACTTTTTAACCTTATACAGCAGTACGACATCCGTCCGGACAGTCTCGAACTTGAAGTAACAGAGAGTATAGTACTACGTACTATTCCAAAAACCATACAAATCCTGAACAGAATTCATCAAAAAGGTATTCTTATCTCTCTGGATGATTTCGGAACCGGATATTCCTCGCTCCGCTATCTCCTGTTTCTGCCCGTCACAACAATAAAAATAGATAAGTCTTTCATTGACGGACTCATATCCGAAAATAAAAAAGAGTCTCTTATTGCAGATACTGTTATTTCTCTTGCAGAAAAACTGGGACTTGAAACAATCGCCGAAGGTGTAGAATATCCGTCCCAGCTTGCCGCACTCAAAACTATGGGATGTACTACCGTCCAGGGATTTCTATGCGGAAAACCAATGCCCCGCGGACAATGTGAAACACTGTTAAATTCATACAAAGCGTAAAAAAGTCAAGATTATTATATAATATAAATTTTCTATTCTCTTTTTTCCATTATCAGCTGAACTAAATTTCATTTATGCTTATTTAATAATTTATTTGAAGTAATATAAAAATAAGCTAAAAATTATTAATGTTTTTCATATTTTTCCTACCGGTATGATTATTTATGCGCTCTTTCTATTTAAAACAATAAATGAAGGGTATTAAACCCTCCGCACGAATAAACCGTGCAGTCAGTGAAATTTCAGCTATGAATGTGCAAAATAATGACAGTATCAGTAAATTATTTCTGAAAGTAGACAATTTCTGGGTATGAAAAAACATTTTCATTTCAGGCAGACATCAACTTCAAAAGGACCGAACTGAGTTACAAAAGGAATCGCTACTACAGGATAATTTCTTGGCCAGGAAATACTATGATCCCTGCCTTTTATAACAACAGGTGGAGTAATGTTAATATTCTTATGGGTAATGGCAGATGCAGCATTCCCTCCGATAATATTAGTAAACTCACTTACAAGCTGGCTTGAAAGTTCTTCATTTTCCTCTGCAGAGTCTGTCTGCATGCCCGATATTTCAAGCATTTTGGCGGCAAGGACTACATGCAGCCTGAATGCCAGAACACCTGTATAATCACCGGTCAGTCCAAGAAGTCCGGAAATCTCCCAA
>JBAYAJ010000115.1:0-7752 GCA_041669845.1 Treponema sp. | reverse complement strand
GCTTGTGTATGTTTCTCCTGAAGGACTCGCTACACAACGTATGCAGGAGCTGCTGCACAGCGATGGTGTTGTAATTAATTGTATTACGATTGACGAGGCTCACTGTATCAGTGAGTGGGGACATGATTTTCGTCCGGATTACCTTGAGATAGCCTCTTTCCGCGGGCAGTTTCCCGGTGCCGTGTGCCTTGCCCTTACTGCGACGGCAACAAAACAGGTTCGTGACGACATTGTGAAGAATCTCTGTATGAAAAAACCAGAAATCCTTGTTGCAAGTTTTAACCGTGAGAATATTTTTCTTGAAGTACAGCAAAAAAGAGATGCTTTCAGTCAGGTGGTTGATTGTATTAACAAGCATAAAGATGAAAGCGGCATTATTTACTGTTTTTCACGGAAGGAAGTTGATATGCTTACCCGGTCGCTGACTGACACAGGGTATTCTGTTTTAAATTATCATGCTGGACTTACGGATGCAGAACGCAGTGAGCATCAGGAAAAATTTATCAGAGATCAAGTAAGTATCATGGTTGCAACAGTTGCATTCGGCATGGGAATTGATAAACCGAATGTACGGTTTGTCATTCATTATGACATGCCTAAATCACTTGAGCAGTACTATCAGGAAATAGGCCGTGCCGGTCGAGACGGCCTTCCTTCTCATGCATTGCTTTTGTACAGTCCGGCAGATATTCATAAAATACGTTATTTTTTCAATGAAAGTACCGACAGCAGCAAGGCAGAACTGCTCCTTCAGGGAATGATTTCTTATGCAACAAGCAGAACATGCCGCAGACGCGTTCTGCTCCAGTATTTTGGAGAAGAATATGTTCCCGGTACCTGCAGCAGGGAACTTACGGATAGTGATACTGATTCCTGTGAGGCTGCGTGCTGCGATATATGCGCTGCCGGACCTGTTCCGCTTACTGACGTGACAGTACCAGTGCAAAAACTTCTCTGTTGTATCATCCGGACTCAGCAACGCTTCGGAGCCGCATATGTGATCGACGTATTACTTGGTTCACGCAGCAAACGTATTGTCGACAACGGGCACAATATGCTTTCAACATGGGGAATCGGCAGAGAATTATCTAAGAATGACTGGTTTGAACTTGTGGAACAACTTGTGGAACGCGGCTGTCTGTATAAGTCCGGCGAATATAATGTTCTTATGATTTCAGCAGAAGGACGCGATCTCCTTACCTCCCGCAGACAAATTGAACTCCCTATTCTGATTGAGAGCGGCATGACCGAATCCGGGCGATCAGAAAACAGTGTACGTTCATTCGTACTTCACAAAAAAGGGAAAGCTTCTGTTCCCGGCAAAGATATCGATCAGAGCGATGCTGAAGCTGTGCGTATTGCATCCGGACTTAAGGAATGGAGACGTAAAACGGCTGGCGAAGAAAATGTACCTCCGTATGTAATTTTAGGAGACCGTACGATTGCAGACATAGCGGCAAAGAAACCTTCGACAAACAGCGAGCTGCTGAATGTTTACGGTATCGGGGCAATGAAGGCTGAAAAATTCGGATCAGCAGTCTTGCGTATTGTACGTAACGAATAACGTATCATTACTGTGTTTTACTTTCCGGATTTCATTGAGCTATGGCATCTACTGTATCGTCAGAATTTCCTTCCACGCGTATAAAAACTCTGTTCGGAAGACAGGCTGTCCATTCTCCTGTTTTGCTGACAGGTGCACATTGAATGCACGTTTTGTTCGGACACGGAGACTCAAGAAAACGAGCTTTACCTTTTTCTATTTGAATCCGGGACACCCCGAGTTCACCTTGTACATCAATCGTTCTGTCCTGTGACATATCATACGCATATGTACCATAGGGAGTCTGTATAAGCAGCTGTGTACGCCCTTTACCGTTTTTGTATGCTGATATAAAGGCTGCTGTAGTTACTGCAAGCGATACAGCTATAATGAGTACATCAAGCGGTTTTAGTTTGAAGTGTGTTAGCATTTTATTTGTGCGGCAGGTTTAACACGCTGTTCTTGAAGCAAGGTTGTTTCTTTTATTCGTACGAAGTGGAAGTGCACTGCTTCCTGTGTTGCAGTATTTTTTGGGAAAATATATATATTTTTAAATATTCCTGAGAAAAAATATTTTGGTGTTATAATAGGTAATTTACAAGGTATACATATTTTTCTGCTTGACATTCTTCTTTTAATATAGTATGTTATCATCAGCTTGTAAATAAGCTGATAAACTCTCTCCGATGTCCGGCATTGCCGGACGGTAGAGGTTCTGGATAGTGTTACTATTCGGAACCTCTATTTTTTTATTTTTTTTCTTGACAACTCCAAATTAGGTAGTATACTTATCATTGCGTGAACGTAAACGCAATTGCGTTTACGTTCACGCAATGTATATTCAGGAGGTTTATATGAAAAAGGTTTTCAGTGTCTTACTGACATTGGTTCTTGCAAGCTCGTTATTGTTTGCTGCAGGTAAAGGGAAAAAAAGTAAAAGAACACTTATTGGTGTTTCAATCTGGAGTTCGACAGATACGCTGGGCAGCCAGTGCAAGCGTATAATTGATGCTGCTGCAAAGGCTCTTGATGTAGATGTTATGTATGTCGATCAAGGGCATATATCGGAGCAGGTAACAGGTTCTGCAGAGACGCTTGCGGCAGCGGGATGTGATGGAATCATCATCTGTAATTCAGCATCTGCTGAAATGGCATCTGTCATCAAAACGTGTACAAAAAACAAAGTGTACTGTGCACAGTTTTTCCGCATTATTGACCAGAAAGCTAATCCGATAGAATATAAATTTGCATGTCAGTCACCGTATTACGTTGGTGCTGTTCATGAAAATGAAGTCGACAACGGAAAGAATCTTGTAACCATACTTTGCAACAAAGGCTGCCGGAAAATTGCTCTTGAAGGCTGGGAAGCCGGGGATGCGACATTCCTTCTTCGTTGGAAAGGGTATAAGACTGGTATAGAAGAGTGGAACAAAAATCATCCGAACGATAAGGCTGTTTTATTTGACCCACAGTACGGTGGAACAACATCGGATACGGGACGTGCCACCGCAGAAGCTATTATTAATTCTCATGCAGATGCCGATGCGCTTATCGCAGCAGGCGGCGGTGGAGACACGCTTGTCGGTGCTCTGGCTGCTATTGAAGCGAAAGGTTTGAAGGGAAAAATCAAGGTTGTTTCAACAGATTTCCTTGCAGATCTTGATAAGCAGCTTGCAACAGGCGGTATGGCAGCTGAGTCAGGCGGGCATTACTGCGATCCACTCTTTGCTTTTATGCTTGTATATAACGCTATCAAGGGGAATTATAAGACATCAAAGACTTCTTTCTATGAAATTACATTCCCGTATCTTTATGTTGCTTCTTCAGCAGATTATGATGCATATGCGAAGTATTTTGTAGATGATCTTCCGTATAATGCTTCAGAACTTCGCGAAATGGCGGGACTCAGTGAATCCGCTCTTGCTGAAAAAGCTGCTGCTTTGTCTATTCAGGACGTTCAGAATCGCCGTAAGTAATAGTATATGATATGGTGCTGTACAGCACCATAATTTCTGAGGACCGGCATTGGTTGTCTCCCTGCCGGTCCTTTTAATAAAAACTGGAAAATACAATGAATGAGTTGGTAAAAAAAATTAGGACAGGCAGGTATTTTGGAATAACTGTTCTTGTTGTTATGGCTCTCTTTTTCTGGGGGATATTCAGGCTTTTGTCTCCGGGGAATTTTGGTTCCCCGAAGCTTATGACCGATTATTTTCAGACAAGTATACAATATGCAGTAGGCGGCTGCGGTTTGTATTTTATTGTTGTTATGGGTCTGTTTGATTTCAGTATTGGAGCAAATATAGTCCTTTCATCGCTCGTGGGTGTATTACTTTCGCGGAATTTTGGTTATTTTGGTCTGATATCCGGATGTATTCTTTGCGGTACGCTTATCGGCTGTTTTAATGGGACTTTGTATTCGAAGCTGCGGATTCCGTCGATGATCGTTACTGTTGGTCTTATGCTTGTTCTTGAAAGTGTGGCTAATTATGTTGTTACACTTGATGTGTCCGGATTCCCGGGAAAACTTACTGACGAAAATATTCTTGCGTTCAACCATGCACCGTGGAATTATATTGTTGCAGTTGCGGCTTTTTTTCTTATGTTTTTTATTCTTAGGTTTACGAAAATAGGAACATATTGTAATGCAATAGGGAGTGATGAGCTTGTTGCAAAAAATATGGGTATAAATATTGAGAAATATAAATTTGTAGGATTCGTACTTCTCCATTTCTTTGTAGGTATTATGGCGCTGCTTACAGTCAGCTATGGAAGAGGAATGCTTGCTGTTACAGGAATGGCTTCAATGGATCGGAACTTCAAGCCTCTTATGGGTACATTTTTTGGCATTGCATTTAAGAAATACGGTTGTCCTGTAACGGCGATTGTGATCGGAGAGTTTATTATCACCATGATTTTCAATGGCCTTGTTGCATTAAATGTTCCGACAACAATCAATGATTTTGTTACAGGGGCAGTGCTCCTTATTATTGTCACCCTTACAAACAGGGGTCGCAAAGGCAGCATAGTAAAATAATGGAGCAAAAACATGAATAAAGTCATATTAAGATCTGAAAATCTGTGTAAGCAGTTCGGCCTTATGGCAGCGGTAAAGAATATTTCCCTTGAATTCAATAAAGGCGAGATTCATGGTCTGATAGGAGAAAACGGATCAGGAAAATCAACATTCTGTTCAATGCTCTGCGGCATTTATTCTATTACCAGCGGACGCTTTTTATTAAATGGAGAAGAACTCAAAGTAAAGTCTCAGGTGCAGGCAAACCATTGTGGTGTTTCTATTATTGTGCAGGAGATAGGGACACTTCCCGGACTTACAGTTGCAGAGAATATTTTTCTTGGTGAAGAACATAAATTTATGCATGGTATTATCAAGGATACCGGTGCGATGAACAAAGAAGCTCAGCGGCTGCTTCATTTGTATGGTTTTACCCATATTATGGCCGACAGAATGATAGATAACTATAGTTTTGAAGATCGGAAACTTGTTGAGATTGTGAAAGCGACATATTTTGATCCAAAAGTGGTAGTTGTGGATGAAACGACAACGGCGTTGAGTCAGACCGGCCGGAACGAATTGTTCAAGGTGATGGAACGTATCAGAACAAAAGGAAATACGGTGATTTTTATTTCGCATGACCTTGAAGAAGTTATGGAGCATACCGACCGTATTTCTGTACTTCGTGATGGAGAACTCGTTGGTACGGTAAATACGAACGAAAGCACTACGGACGAGCTGAAAAAAATGATGGTCGGCCGTGTTCTTGACAACCGGTATTATCGTACTGATTACGGAACACCGGTTCCCGACAAAGTTGTCATGACTGTCAAAGATGTATCTGTCGCCGGTGCTATAGATGATATCAGTTTTGAACTTCATAAAGGAGAGATACTCGGAATCGGCGGACTGTCAGAATGTGGTATGCACGAAGTAGGTAAGGCTGTGTTTGGTGCGTCGTATGACCGAAAAGGATCGGTAACTCTTTCTGACGGGTATAAGGTCAATACAATACAGGGAGCTATAAAAAAGAGTATAGCGTATGCTTCAAAAGACCGCGATAATGAATCTATTGTCATTGCAGATTCTATAAAAGACAACATCTGCCTTCCTTCTATGGATGAACTGTCACACAAAGGAATTGTGCAGGCCAGAAAACTTGACAGTTTTGCAAATAAATATGCGCGGCTTATGAGTGTGAAAATGGCAGGAATACAGCAGTATGTATCAAATCTTTCCGGAGGTAACAAGCAGAAAGTTGTTCTTGCACGCTGGATTGGAAAAGGGTCGGATATTCTTGTACTGGACAGTCCAACCCGCGGTATTGATGTTAAAGTAAAAGCGGATATTTACAGTCTGATGAGTGACCTGAAGCAGCAGGGCAAATCAATCATTATGATTTCAGAAGAGCTTCCGGAACTTCTTGGCATGAGCGACCGGATTCTGATTATGAAAAACGGCAGAATAAACGGAGAGTTCAAAAGGAATCCAAGTCTGGGCGAAAGAGATCTTATTGCCAGAATGGTCTGATAGGGGAGCGAAAAATGAGTATTAATATGGGAATGATATTGGGAAAACAGAAAACAGGCGGTGTTTTGCGGGATTTGACGCCGCTTTTTGGTTTTGCAGCTATAGTTATCATCTTTTCGATTTTAACAGGTGGCAAAATTATCAGAATGACAAATTTGTCGCTCATGCTCAGTCAGGTATATGTCCTTATGATTGCGTCTATGGGTGTTTTTATGATTATGACAGTAGGAGGACTTGATTTTTCTCAAGGGGCGATTTTAGGTTTGTCGTCCATTGTTTTCTGCTGGATATCGAATTACAGCATAGTACTCGGTATCGTCGCTGCCATTGCCGCGGGTGCTCTAATGGGGGCTTTTAACGGTTTTTTCCTTGTAAAGTTCAAAATAGCGTCATTTATAGTCACGATTTGTTCTATGTATTTTTTCAGAGGGTTGTGTAAATATATAACGACAAATGGCCCTGTACCGGCAACTTTTGAAGTAATGATGCTTGATGAAACATGGCTCAAAGTACTGCTTACGACGGTTGTATTGCTGTGTGGTTTTCTGATATGGCATTTTACGAAACTAGGATGTAATCTGCGCGCGATTGGTGCTGGTGAGACTGCTGCACGTTTTTCGGGATGTCGTCCTGACCTGACGAAATTCCTGGTATATACTGTTTCAGGTGCGCTTACAGGTTTTGCTTCGTTTCTGAATGTTATAAAAGTCGGTTCTATAACAGGTACCGCAGGAAGTCAGCTTGAGACACAGATACTTATTGCGCTTGTTCTGGGAGGAATGCCGATTTCAGGAGGAGCCAAATCACGTTTTTCCAATATCATAATTGGTACGCTGACATATTGCGTTCTGGAAAAGAGTCTGCCGATGGTTTTCCCTGTTTCTGCAACACAACAGCTGGTAAAAGGAATAATTTTTCTTATCGTCGTTGCACTTACGATCGACCATGAGTCTCTGCGTGTAATTAAATAGCTGCATACTGCTGATTAAATCATTGTGGTTTAATCAGCATATGTGTATTTTTTTTTTATACTTTACAAAGTACCGTTTATTTGTCTCTGTTTTCCTGTGTTATGAGACTGTTTGGCGGAACTGAGTGGGTAAGCCATGTATTTCCGCCGATTGTACTATCATGTCCGATAACAGTTTCTCCTCCCAGAATAGTTGCACCTGCATAGATTGTCACATTATCCTGAATTGTGGGATGGCGTTTTTTATTCATGAGTTCTTTCTTAACGCTTAGTGCTCCAAGTGTTACACCCTGATACAATTTTACATTGCTGCCTATAATACAGGTTTCTCCTATGACAATTCCTGTTCCGTGATCAATAAAGAACGATTCACCGATTGTTGCACCTGGGTGTATGTCGATCCCTGTTTTGCCATGTACATGTTCGCTCATAATACGGGGTATAATGGGTACCCCGTTTACAAACAGAAAATGTGCAATACGGTGGACGAGAATTGCTTCAAGTCCGGGATAGGAAAGAATGATTTCTTCAGCGCTGCGGGCAGCCGGATCTCCTTTGAGCATGGCAGTTGTATCAAGCTGGATCTTTCTGCGGATTTCAGGTATTTCTTCCACAAGTGCAAATGAAGTTTCTTCTGCCAGTTTAAAGCAGTGGGAATTTTGAATATTTGCAGTATCACCCTGCTGCTGGGTG
>JBAYAJ010000114.1:0-7812 GCA_041669845.1 Treponema sp. | reverse complement strand
GTCGTCCGTTGTCAGGACAGTACTTCGCTTTCAGTTCCTCAAGTATAAAGCTGAAATCTATATTTTCGTTTATCCTCCGCAGCAGATTGTCCTTCGGGATAATCTTATCGTACAATTCTGCGTATGGGCTGAAATTCAATTTGTTCTGACTGCTGAGCATAAAAAACACCGCCTGTTTGAATTTTACTCCATTCTGGCGGTGTTTGTAAATTCGTCACTTTTTCAGTGGCCTCCCCAAGGGTCGAGGTATGTTGTTCTCTAAAGGTATTGCAGTCGGGATTTAATACCCTTCATACGCCCCAGGGGGCGGGGTATTAAACCCTCCGCACGAATAAACAGACGGCAAATGCCCGTAAGGTGTTCGACTATATGAGTGTTTTGAAACAGATTATTCTTATTATGAGGAGCTGGCAATACTGAGAATAATTGCAGCAAAAAATTATCTTGTCAGGTTGTAATGTTCGTCTGATTCAAAGACGGTCTCTTTTTTCGTAAGATTAAATTCCTTCAGCAGCAGCGCCTTTACCTGCGGAGTAAGCCAGTTACCGTGGTATACGGTAAACATATTCGTGTCCAGATTGAATGATACCCGTCCGCGCGGATACGCGTCATAGTCGGGGCCGGGAACTTTTCCTGCTGCGTACATTTCATTCCAGTAATCGTAATGATCTTTTGAAGAGATGATCCAGTTCAGGTATTTTTCGCCGCTGCGGCGGGGTTCTTTGTGCACAAGCACGAAATTTTTAAAATTCCTGCTGAACCAGTACAGACCGATCAGTTTTGTATCATCAAGTGCCGCACCTGCCGTTTCTTCCATGCATACCTCCTGCCTTTTTCTTCTGTTTTTATATTACCACAACAGTATATCATACAGTGATACGGCTCCCGGCCCGGCATCATAAAATCTCACGGAATGAAATTATAAAATCTCACGGTATGAATCCGTCTCCTGCATGTGTCCTGCTCAAAAAGACCACCGGACATGCTGCTGCACGATCTGGCAAACGCTGCATACAAACGGGACGACGGTGTTTTCGTAGTACCGGTTACAGCGCTCAAAAACTGACAGCAATACCTTTAGGGAACGCTCCCTTGAACGTTTTCCTCTTCCTCATCGGTTTCAAGATACAGGCACAGTTCCATACAGCGCATAAAAGAAACTTCCTTAATTTCGCTAGCAGCAATTTCGCTATCAGAAGGAATAAATCCTTTGTACTTCAATTCATTTCTCATTCTTTCCAATTTATCTTTATTTTTCTCATCAACTGTTAAATCAAGCAGTTTTTTGTTATAGGCCAGGTAATTCTCAATTTTATTTACTTTGCCATATGAAATTTTTTCTTCAGGCTTGACAATGCTTTTGTAAACCCGCAAGTCATATATTGCATATAGTTCAGGCTCTATAAAGTGGAGCAGTTTGCTCGCCCCGACAACCGAATTATTCACGGTTTTCTGTAATGCGGCAAAAAATTTGTACCATTCAGAACCTTCTTTATTATCAAAAAAGGTTCCATCATCGATTTTCTTCCAGAAATAATCAGGATGTGAACAGATACTGTACTCGGAATCTTTTTCCTGCTCTTCATTCATTCTCAGCATCGTCGGCATCCAGCCGTATACCATATGCGCAAGTGCGATAATAACATCTTTCTTCTGATCGTCAGTCAATTCACCATCACGGATACGTTTCTTGCATGCCTGTGCAAACCTGAGCATCGGGCCGTAACTGCGTATAACCAACCGGTCGCGCTCTTTCAAATCTTTTATTTTTTTTATATCAGGAACTTTTATATTATGTCCACCATTTCTATTATCTATCTCCAAGGTCTTAACCGCTGTTTCAAAATCAGTCATTTTATCATGCCTCCTCCAATATTTTCAGTATATGTATAATATCTTCCCACCACAAGCAGACGTCTATTTCTCTGTACATGGCTTCTGCCAGTTTCTTCCGTATCTGATCTATACTACCACGCAAGTGCATCATACAGTGATACAGGTGTTTCATCTTTTGTAACTGACAGACCAGTTGATTGATGGTATTATAATGATATAAACAGTATCAGAAAAATGCCGATAGGTATCCAGAGTTTCGAAGACCTCCGCAGGAACAACTATGTATACGTTGATAAAACGGCATATCTGTATAAACTTGTTTCGGAAGGGAAACCGTACTTCCTTTCACGGCCGCGCATATTCGGCAAAAGCCTGTTTCTTTCTCCGAATACCGTTTCGACATGCATACGCCCGTGCCGCTGCTTTACAAGAACGGCTACCTGACGATAAAAGACTATAATAAGGAGTTCGGAATTTACACACTGGAATTCCCAAACGAAGAAGTTAAATACGGCTTTTTGAATTTTCTGCTGCCGCAGGCGACGGCGATCCGGCAGCCTGAAGGCGGTTTTTATATAGGGAAGTTTGTGACGGATATCCGTTCCGGAGATGTCAATTCGTTCATGACACGACTGCAGCCCATTTTAGGGCAGTCTCATACATACAGAACGAGTTTTCGGGACGAAAACTCGGGAAGCAGGACTGGAAGTCCTGCGACGGAGCGGACGTTTCAAACAGGATGCTTCCTGGTTTTCGAACTTATGGGACAGTTTACATAGACGGAAGTACAGTCTGAAAAAGGTCGTTCCGATTGTGTCGTATGGACGAAAGAAGCGGTTTATGTGTTTGAGTTCAAACTTGACGGAACAGCGGAAGAAGTGCTGAAGCAGATAGACGATAAAGGGTATGCCGTGCCGTATAAGGCCGGAAAACGGAAAGTCGTAAAAATAGGCGTCGGGTTCGACAGGAATACCTGTACGATAGACCGGTGGCTTGTGAGAATGTGCTGAAAGGGGCGGGTCAGGACAAAAGGAGATAGTGAGATTGCAGGATGGAAAGGCATACTGGTATTACAGGGAAAAGATAATACAGGTAGATGATGGAGAAGGCAGGAAACATATAAACGATATAGTAGAAAATCCGGATGTTTTCGGTATCCGGAGCGATGAAATTTCTGCCATATATGATTACTATAAAGAAACTCCCGGTTTTGAAGGAAAAGCCCGCGAAAAAATTATGGCATATGTTATACACGCCGGATGGATACGTATACGCGAAAGGACGGACAGGGGAACTATATGGACAATACAGTGTTCTTCACTTCGTACGGAGGAAAATGATCTGAAAGAACTTGTCAGCTTTCTGATGTATTCACTAAAAGTTTTATATGATTGTGATCAGGTCTGCCTTTCCGGTATTGATGACCAGACGTCCGCATATTTTAATATAACAGGAAAAGCCATTTCGACATTTATCGGATTAAAAAAAATTAATGCGGTCAGGTTGATTCATTCTTATAAGGATTTTCTTTAATCGAAAAATCAGGTTCGAACGGCTTTGTATTTTCTATCTGTTATATCAGGATTTCCTCTTTTTTCACGGCAGATCTTTGATTCCTGTTTTTGGTACCGGTTCCCAGTAAAAATAATGTTTTCTCCCCTTAAATACAGAAGGAACAGGAAGCTCATCAGCCCATTCCGGAAAATAAGTTGCAACAAGTGTCATCAATTCCCATCTTTCAATACTTCCGGGATTCATTTCATAACATTTTTTTAATTCCCTGTAATCGTTCGTAAAGATCTGTTCAATCCTGATTCTTTTTAAATTCTGTCCGGAGTCTTTGACGGCAGTTTCAATATTTGGAATTATTTTTTCATTCGCCATACGGGAAGGATTAAATCTGAAAACATACAGACTGGTATCATGTTCCACCGTTTTTTCCTTCTGGAATACCCTGAATCCGAAATGAAACAGCTGACACACAAGCCGCTCGCGTGTATTAACGCCGTTCAGGTTTTCTCCGGCAGTTACTCCCTTAATAATGTGCAAACGATACATGTTCAATCCTCTTTCAATTTTTCTTAGTACAGGTATCAAGTATATCGTAATTTTACGTTTTAGTGACTGTTTCCATTGTGCACTGTTGACCGGGAATATTTATCGTACTGCAAATACTATTTTTATAATGGTCAACTAATTTCTGTATCGTATATTGTTGTAACTCGTTTCCAGAGGTTTGTTCTCATTTTTTATTCCAATAAGTTACAGAAAAGTCGGTACCAAATAAAGCCTGTTGTCGAATCCCTGCCGAAGGCCGGAAATGGTATACATTGAAACGGGAAACAAAGGCAGGGTCGAGATCGGTAAGCTGATATTCGTCGCCGTCGTTTACCGCAGAAATGATCCTGCTTCAGGCAGGCAGCTGCCGGCCTGCGAGTGTTCTGTTGAGTGCAAGGTCCATAATTGTCTGAAGTACTTCCGGCCGGGCCTTGTTCAGTTCGTCAAGAAAAAGAACGACCGGCTGATTGTCGACCGGAAACCAGTACGGCGGCATAAATATCGTCCGTCCTGTCTTCCCGTCCTTAGTTGGCAGACTGATAAGATCTCCCGGATCGCTCATCTGTCTCAGAAAAAGCGGTACGACCTTGCATTCTTCCGCCGAAAAGTAATCGGTCAGAATTTTCGATTTACCGATGCCGTGTTTTCCTGCCAGCATGACGTTTTCGTCTGCCGGAGTCATGTCAAGAATTGAATATAGTTCCTGCGTCGTAATATACACTGCCGCCATGCAGTTCCTCCTTTTGTATTTTGAGTATAACGGAGGGTACCTCACACAATGATACGCTGCTCCGGAAAAGCTCCGGACGGTCATACGGCATCCGGTCAGAACAGTATAACCGCAATTTGAATAAACTCCGGCAATAGAGTATGATGGCTTCACCGGAGTAATACATGGAAATCAACAAAAAGTATCCGCTGGTAAAACTGGCTGGTACTGTCCTTATTTCTGCAGCGTCATTGACTGTCTCCTATTTGCTGTCATCCCGTATAATGCTGCGTCTCGTACCGGCGGTTTCCGGATTTGCATGCCCTGTAGGTGGTTTTCTTTACATGTGGTTCACTCTTACCTGCCTGTTTCTGCTGGGATGCAAAACTGACATAACACCGGAGCAAAGCAGACTTATTCCGGTAAAAGTATCTGTTCTCTGGATTATTTCTGCCGTCGTTATACCGGCTGTCGTATTCGCAGGACTTACATCCTCCGTGAATATCTCCTTCAACAGCAATTTCTATAATATAATGTATACTGTTTTTTTTGCCGGAATCGGTACGGCTGCGGCGGAAGAAGGCGTTTACCGGGGAATGATGAAAACGGCAGTGGAACGCCGATGGGGAAAAACAGCTGCTTACATTATTCCGGCTCTTGTTCAGGCTGCACTGTTTATCATTCTTCAGAAACCGGGATTCGTTTATTCCTGTACTGCGGTATGCTTTTTCCTTGCATTCGGACTGCTGCTGTCATTTATAGTTGACAAAACAGGAAGTATCTGGAATGCAGCAGCTGTACACGCCGTATGGAATATACTGTTTGCCGGAACTCTCATACAGATACCGGCGCAGAACACGGAAGTGCTGCTGTGGTCAACAGCCGTATTCTCATTAACAGCGGCCATTGCATTTACTGTCCGCCGACCATAACGCCGATATTTCCGTGCAGATACAGACGGAGAAGTCCGACGAGGAACAGGTGCAGCGGATAATAGAGATAGAAAAACCACTTCATCCAGTTTCCTCTGCCTTTTTCCCCGTTATACCGGTACAGCAGCGGAAGTGCAAGAACGACGCTCATCTGCAGCAGTCCGTACCGCACGTTTATAAAAATCATGTAGACTATTGCATACAGCGCCGCATAGAAAATAAGGCTTATGCTCTGTTTCCTGAAATTTCCTCTGTTTGAGGCAAAGCCAACGATGAACATAATGGCTATACTGCTCCAGTCTGACGGGAATGCAATGATACAGATGAGTACTGTTGCGGCCGTTTTTTTCCACTGCTTCAGAGTACTGTTCTGAATGACAAGCGTAACAAGTCCCCATGCAAGCGCCCACATAATACTTGTCTGGTTGAATATACCGGTCTTAAAAGGAATGAACGGAATACCGAACGCAAAATTATAGGCAAAGTGTGATATCAACGCAAACAGAAAAAGCCGGACGGCATATTTTTTGACATCATGCGTATAATGATATCCTTCCGCTATAAAAAAGCACATAATCGGGGCTGTCATCCGTCCTACCGCATGCAGCAGATATACAAACGGAGGAAGGTTATATCCCGGCCAGACAACGCAGAGGACATGATCAAGCGTCATGGTAAGTATTGCGATCAGTTTCAGCTGATTTCTGTTTATTCCAGATTTATGAGGTGTAATTTCTGTCATAGTTTGCAGATTATACATATATATAGAAAAAAGTACATCCGGGAGGAATCAACTATACTTGATTTTTTTCCGGCCCCGGCATAGAAATATACAAGTGGTAAACAAATGACAACAAGAATCTACTTTGTGCGGCACGCACTGCCCGTTCAGGAACATGCAGACGACAGGACACGGCCTTTAACAGATGAAGGACTGGCGGATTCTGCTCTCGTGCGGGATTTTCTGCGTGATAAAAATATTGACGTATTTTACTGCAGCCCGTACAAGCGCAGTCTTGATACGATACGAAGTGCGGCTGATAATTATAATCAGGAAATAAAAACTGACGAACGGCTCCGTGAACGGGAATCGGGTCCCGGAAAAAACAATTACGAAATGTTCCGGAAACGGTGGGCAGACCACTCGTTCCATGAAGATGGCGGCGAATCAATTTCAATGGTTCAGAAACGTAACATTGCAGCTCTGACCGATATTCTCAAAACAAACGCGGGTAAAAATATTGTCATCGGAACACACGGTACGGCGCTCAGTTCCGTACTTAATTATTATGATCCGTCTTTCTCCTGTGACGACTTTATGCGCATCATTGACTGGATGCCGTATATTATTGAACTTGATTTTAACAATACGACGTTAATAAGTAAAACCGAACATATTCACATAGAGAAAAAACACAACTGAACTTACAAGTCAAACTGCTTGCATTCTCTGTATTTTTTCCACTAGTATAAACGTCATTGATGATACAGATAGAACACATTTCTTTTTCATATCCCGATTCGGCGGTTATACTGTTCGATACTTTTTCTGCAGTCCTCGGGACACCCCGCGCTGGAAGCTGGACGTGTATCGCAGGCGCAAACGGATGCGGAAAAACGACGCTTCTGCATCTTATAGAAGGAACACTCATTCCGTGGGCAGGCAGTATATCGTCAGCTGCCGCAGTATACTGCGCACAGAACTGCAGTACACTGCCGGAAAATGCATATGAATCGTTCTGGAATGCAGACAACGACATCCGCCGTTTTTTTTCAATGATGGGAATCAGAGAAGAGCAGTTTGACAGGTGGGAAACGCTTTCCGGTGGAGAAAAAAAGCGCATACAGATTGCATCCGCACTCGCAGAGCAGCCGCCGGTACTCCTTCTCGACGAACCTACGAATCACCTTGATGCATCTTCAAAACAACAGATACTCGGCGTACTTGGACTGTACACGGGAACGGGTGTTATTGTAAGCCACGACCGCGCATTCTCTGACGAATTGTGCAGTTCCACATTGTACCTGTACCGCCCTGCCGTTTCATTTTCCGGAGGCGCCGACTGTGTGCACGGTAAAACGTATCCGGGAGGACTCGGCAGAGCCCTTTCGCTCAGAGAAGCGGAAACCGGTGCAGCACGTGCAGAATGGAAAAAAAACGACGACGCAGCTGCAAAAGCAGCATCACTTTCCGACAAATGGCAGCGTGAAGCGGAACATTCTGCAAACAGGATGCGCAAATCCCTTGCAGTAAAAAAAGGCGACCATGATGCAGCC
>JBAYAJ010000113.1:0-7842 GCA_041669845.1 Treponema sp. | reverse complement strand
GGAAATAGCGCCGACAATCGAATACAGATACATACGGATGCGGTTCACTTTTATTCCCAGAATCTTTGACGTCTCTTTACTGTTGCCGATGGCATAGATATACCGTCCCATGTGTGTTTTATTTACAAAGAACAGTATGATAAGCAGTACCAGGATACAGAAGATAAACGGTACAGGAATATTGAATACTGCACCCTTTCCCAGAAAGTAAATACTTTCAGGGATTCCTGTTATTGCCTTACCTTTTGTTATGACAAGATTTATGCCTCCGTATACGCCGGTCATACCGATCGTCACAACCATGGAATTCAGGTCGAGCTTTGTTATAATAAGACCGTTTATCGTTCCCAGAACCGCTCCCAGTAAAACTGCCAGAACAAAAGAAACATACGGGTTAAGACCAGCTTTCAGCATCAACAGTCCGCCGAGAATACCGCACAGCGATGCGATTTTCCCGACTGACAAATCAAGTTCACCGATGAGCAGCAGCAGCGACTGTGCAATCGCTATCATTCCGATAAACGCAAGGTCCCTGATTAAAGACTGCAGATTAAAAATATCAAGAAAGTATTTTGAAGATATAGAAGCAATCACCACCATTCCCACCAGTACCAGAAAAATTACGGTAATGTTGCTTCTTTTTAATTTGGAGAGAAAAACATTTTTCCCCCGGCTGTTTTCGTTATTCATTGCTGCATTTCTCCTTGCTTACGGTCTTTGAGCCGATAATTGAACCAAGCAGTATATTTTTATCCGTGCCTTCGGAAAATTCCCCAACCTTTCTGCCTTCGCAGAACGTAAGAATTCTGTTTGAACATTTTATTATTTCATTCATTTCGGAAGAAATAAGGATGATGCCTATCCGTTCTGTTTCTACAAGTTTTTTCATGAGGCGGTAAATCTCCGTTTTTGTAACAACATCGATTCCCTTTGTAGGTTCATCAAATATAAGTACTTTCGGATTACAGCTCATTGCCCGCCCTATGATGACTTTCTGCTGATTTCCGCCGCTTAAGAATTTTATCTGGTATTCAATATCCGGCGTTGAAATGTTATAGGTACCTATAATTTTTTCTGCGAGTGCCTCTTCGTCCGGCAGTCGTATTCCGAACCTGCCGGATACGGAATCAAGCTGCGAAATTGAAATATTTTCTCTGATACTAAGGATCGGAAGTATCCCCTGACTTTTCCGTTCTTCCGGCAGATAAATCAGTCCGTGCTGTACCGAAAAACTGGTATCTCCCAGTTTCCACTTGATACCGTCGATAGTGACGGATCCGGCATATACAGGTAAATATCCGAAAACGGCCTGCATTACTTCGCTTCTGCCCGCGCCGACCAGACCTGAAAGGCCCAGTATTTCTCCTTCTTTCAGCGAAAAACTGACATTCGTAAACTTTCCGCCGGTCAGGTTTTTTACTTCCATAAGGACTTTCTGTGATACTTTTGTGGAAGTAAACGCTTCCTGCATATCAATCGTGTGCCCGGTCATTCTGCTGATAATCCACTGTTCATCAACATTTTTAACTGCATCAACCGCTATTTTTTTCCCGTTCCTGAAAACGGATACGACATCGCATAATTCAAAAATTTCTTCCAGTTTATGCGATATGAATACTACCGCTTTGTTTTCATCCCGTATTTTTCTGATTACCGAAAACAGTTTTTTTGTATCGCGCGTGGTCAGACTGGTAGTAGGTTCGTCCAGTACCAGTACGTCGTAATCCCGGTACACAGTCGCACGTGCTATCTGTACCAGCTGCTGCTGGGAAACAGATATATCTTTTACCAGTTCGCTCCCGTCAAGCGCAATACAGAATTTCTCCAGTATCGGACGTGCTTTTTCCTGCAGGACTTTCTGACTGACGATTCTGCCCGTATCAGTTTTCTCAAACGGAATAAACAGATTTTCGGCTACGGACATCTGCGGCAGCAGATTTATTTCCTGCGGGACGTAAGCAATTTTATTAAACAGTTTCGGATTTTCTGCAGCCGGCTGACCATCTATTTTTATGGTACCGGAAGACGGTTCCAGAACGCCCGTCAGACACCTGATTAACGCGCTCTTCCCAGCTCCGTTTTCCCCGATGATTGCATGTATCTTTCCTCTCTCAAATGCGATACTCACATTATCAAGGGCAGTCACACCGGGGAAATATTTTGTTATATTGTATGCTTCCAATACATTCATTCGTGTCTTTCCTATTAAGGGAAGACTACAGCCGGAAAATCGGCTATTCCGGATATAGTCTTCCGAA
Source organism: Treponema sp. (assembly GCA_041669845.1). Lineage (GTDB taxonomy): Bacteria > Spirochaetota > Spirochaetia > Treponematales > Treponemataceae > Treponema_D. The sequence goes on along the minus strand of JBAYAJ010000113.1, from coordinate 5,584 downwards.
AAATCAGCAGATATCTGTTGATATATTATTTTGATACGGTCTTAATCCACTCATCCACATTGGTACCGTCTATATAGGCAATACCCGTGTCTACTTTTTTAGGAATAGATACGCCGATAGATTTCTGCCACATCATCAGAACAGCCATAGCACCCTGCATCTGAGGCATGGTGGACGACGTTGCGGACATCGTTCCGTCTTTTATGTACTTAAGAATCTCAATCAGATTATCCATTCCGACAATTTTTACTTTGCCTTTTTTCCCTGCTTCTTCAATAGCAGCGGAAATACCGATAGGGCCGGAAGCATCGCAGCACAGATATCCGTTAAGGTCGGGATTTGCGGCAAGAACTGCAGCGGCCTGTGACTGTGCCGTTTCTATATTGTCATTGTCTATCCCGCCGTCAATAACCTTGATTCCCGGATATTTTGCAAGCGTGGCCAGATGAGCCTGATACCGTTCGGCGTGATTCGGTGCAGTAGGAAGTCCCTGCATAACTGCAACCTTACCTTTTCCACCGAGAAGCGAAACAAGTTTTTCGGCAGCAATGGCAGCCTGCTCGGAAAAGTCGTTCCCGACGCTGGTCAGATTACTCCCGGCAGGAGCCGGTGAATCAAATAATATAACGGGAATGCCTTCCGCCTCTATTTCTTCAATTACTGCTTTGTTGCCGTTATAGTCGCACGGGTCCAGCGCTATGCCGGCGGGATGTGTCGCAGCAGCCTGCTCAAGGACAGTATTCTGCTCGGCAACATCGGCTGACGTCGGGGCACGATAATCAATCTTTACTTTTACGCCCAGCTGTGCGGAAAGACTGTCCGCTTCACCGACCGCGCCTTTATTAACTTCGTCAAACCAGGCATGCACACATTTAGGAACAATAACAAATGTTAAATCGTGTTTTTCAACATTTCCTGCAGCTGATGCACTTTTCGGAGCAGCGCTTTTCTTATCAGCGCCGCATCCTGCCGTCATGAATACTGCAATGGCAAGACCAAGCAGTATACCCAGATTTTTCCTTTTCATGATTCCTCCTGAACTGTAAAAATAACTTCATTGTAAAAAGCGTTATGCGATTACGGACTCAGGATACGTCCACTTTTTAAATCTGTCAAATTTTTTCTGTAAATTTTTCACAAATTGTTTTGTAATAACAAAAATATATATCTTTTCTCCATTTTGTTTAGTAATAATATCCATTTTAAGCTCACAAAAGTATATTTTTGTTATTTTACAACATTTTTTCTGGACAAATGAACAAAACAGCCGTATGATATTTACAAATACAGGTATTTCAGGAGGTTGAAAAAGATGAAAAAATTTATAAACGACAAGGACACTGTCGTTTCCGAAATGCTGTCGGGGTTTCTTTCCGCATACGGCAGATATTACGAACAGGTTCCGGGTATAAATGCTTTCTATTATAAGAAACGGAGAAAAAATAAGGTTGCACTGATTGTCGGAGGCGGAACAGGGCATGAACCGCTGTTCACCGGTTTTGCCGGAGAAGGACTGGCTGATGCGGTCGCCTGCGGAAACATTTTTGCTTCTCCGAATCCCGTGCTAATCCAGAAAACAGCAGAGGCGGTCAACGAAGGTAAAGGGGTACTGTTCATATACGGTAATTATGCCGGCGACAATCTTAACTTTGATATGGCCGAAGAATTATGCAGCTACGAAGGAATTAAGACGGCGCACGTACGGAACTGGGACGACTGCGTATCTGCAGGCAGAGATAAAATAACCGACAGACGCGGAATTGCCGGTGACGTCTATATTATAAAAATTGCAGGAGCTGCCTGCGACGCGGGACTGTCTCTTGAAGAAGTTGTCCGCATAACAGAAAAAGCACGTGATAATATAAACACTATAGGACTCGCTTCGGAACCAGGATGCAACCCGTGTCTTGACAAACCGACCTTCGAACTGGGCCCGGATGAAATTGAATTCGGCATGGGTCTGCACGGTGAACCCGGTATTGAACGGACAACGATGAAACCCAGCAGAGAACTTGTTAATAGAATGTACGGTATTCTCAAAACGGAAATGAACCTTACCGCAGGATATTCTATAGCTGTACTGGTAAACAGTCTGGGACAGACAAGCCTGCTTGAACTTAATATCGTATATCATGATCTGAATGCACTGCTCACCGCAGACGGACTTCTGGTCCATGACGTTGAAATACAGAAATTCTGCACATGTCAGGAAATGGGAGGATTTTCAATTACCATTTTAAAACTCGATGACGAACTCAGAACGTATTATGATGCACCGTGTTATTCACCGTACTATGCAAGAAAGGAGATTCCGCAGATATGAAAGAAATAACAACTGAACAGACAACCGATATGCTGCTTGCAGTCTGTAAAAAAATAATTGACAGCAAACAGCTGCTGACTGAAACGGACAGCAAAATAGGGGACGGTGATCATGGGATAGGAATGGAAGTCGGAATGAAACATGCTTCAGCCGCACTTATGCAGAAACGGCCGTTTACTACGGTCAACAATGTTTTTGCCACAACCGGCATGGAAATGATCGGCTCTATGGGAGGTGCATCGGGAGTTATCTTCGGAACGCTTTTTCTTACAGGTGCAAAACAGTCACCGGAACAGAAAACACTTAACGGTGCGCTGCTTGCAGGCATGATGCGGATTTCGCTCGATTCCATCAAGAAAAGAGGCGGAGCGTCCGTCGGCGATAAAACCATGGTGGATGCGCTGGAACCGGCAGTACTTGCAATTGAAAAAAACAAAAACAAAGAACTTACGGTAATTCTTGAGGAGGCAGAAAAAGCTGCTGCAGAAGGTGTCGAAAATACAAAAAAATACGTCGCAAAATACGGCAGGGCAAAATCCTTAAAGGAAAGGGCAGTCGGTTTTCAGGATGCAGGCGCTACGTCCGTTTTTCTTATTTTCCAGGCTATGAACGAATATACCAGATCCTTATAAGGGCAGTACTCAATGAAAAAATTTTACTTCGGCTCCAACCTTAAAATGTATAAAAATATTCAGGAAACAAAAAAGTATTTAACAGAATTAAACGCGTTTACAAAAGACATCAGCAGGGAGAGCATGGAATTATTTATAATTCCGTCGTTTACGTCGCTGAGCAGCGCGGTAACCTGTGTCGACCGGAATTTAATTAAGCTTGGAGCGCAGAACATGTTCTGGGAGGACAAAGGACCGTTTACCGGTGAAATTTCCCCGCTGATGTTAAAAGAACTCGGACTCGATATCGTCGAAATAGGCCATTCGGAACGGAGGCACGTTTTTGGTGAATCAGACGAGGATGCGAACAGAAAAGTTCTGTCGGCTTCTGCAAACGGATTCATTCCCCTGCTGTGCATCGGAGAAACGGCAGACGATAAAAAATACGGAACGGCAGACGAAGTTCTGCGCATTCAGTTAAAGACCGGCCTTCACAATTTTACCGGAAGTAATATTCTGATAGCGTATGAGCCGACGTGGGCAATCGGCGAAACAGGGACTCCGGCACCTGCAGCATATGTAGCAGAACGTCACAAAACAATCAGGTGCTCTCTGACGGAACTCTTCGGAGCCGGAGGTAACGATATTGCCGTTTTATACGGCGGCAGTGTAAATTCCGGTAATGCCGCGGAACTGGCAGAACTGGACAATGTGGACGGGCTGTTCATCGGCAGAAGTGCGTGGAACGCCGGTGATTTTAATTCATTAATACGGGCAGTACTGCCTGAAGTAAATTAAGAGGTTACTGTTTTGCTTGTAAATTCTAAGGACATATTACACGATGCAGTACTGCATCAGTATGCCGTTGGCGGATTTGACGCCACGAACACATTTCTGGTGGACTGTATTGTAGGAGCTGCAGAAAAAAGCCGTGTCCCCGTAATTTTAATGATTCCGGGCTTTTCGCTCACCGGCGGTACATACGAATATCTTGTCAATTATGCCGTAAACAGATGCCGCAGCACCACCGCAGACATCGTACTTCACCTGGATCATGGAAATTCATTCAGTCAGTGTGTATATGCAGTAAAGAAGGGATTCTCCTCTGTTATGATCGACGGTTCGGCGCTTCCCTTCGAAGATAATACGGCCTTAACAAAAAAAGTAACTGAGTGCGCCCATTCGGCTGACATAACCGTTGAAGCCGAAATCGGGCATGTAGCTGGTGACGAAAGTGCACAGGAAGGCAGTACTGCCGTCGCCGCACTGTTTACACAGCCGCAGGAAGCTGCCCGTTTTGTACAGGCGACCGGAATTGATTCGGTTGCCGTTGCATTTGGTAATGTTCACGGACGCTATAAAGGCCGGCCGGTGCTTGATTTTGACAGACTGGAAAAAATCCGGAACGCCGTTTCCGTTCCGCTTGTCATGCACGGAGGTTCGGGAATCTCCTCAGACGACTTTAAAAAAGTTATCCGGACCGGTATACGGAAAATTAATATCTTTTCCGAAGTATCGCTGCAGTCAACCAGAATTCTTTATGAGCTGATGCAGAAAAACAACGGGAATGCTCATATAGCAGAGCTCCAGTCGGAAGCACAGGTGTCTGTTGAAAATTTGATAATTTCATATATCAAATTATTCAATAATTCTGTAAAATAATATCAGGCTGAAACAGGTATTCAATGCTTACCAAAGGAATATGTTGTACAGGATGTGAAAATGTCTAATAGAAAGAATCAGAGAGTGTTTGAAGTTTTAAAATTGTTGAAGTCGGATCCTGATAAGTCTATCGCTGAACTGGCAGATTCTCTTAGTGTTTCAGAAATGACAATCCGCCGGGATTTACGGGAACTGGAAAAAAAGAATATTTATCAGAAAAAAAATATTATTACCGTTGATTCTCTTGAAAATGTCCTGATTCCCAAAGAATCGTATTCTCTGGAATCGGAAATATCAAAAAATCTTGCAGAAAAGGAAAAAATCGGAAAATATGCGGTTTCATTAATTGAACCGAATGATATTCTTATTATTGACGCAGGAACAACGACCGGCACTATGTCAAAATATTTACCGTCGGATATCCCGTATACGGTTATCTGCAATAATTTTTATATACTTGATAATATCTACCGGATGAGCAATATTTCCATTATTGTCCCGGGAGGATACTATCATTCTGCCGATCAGTTGTTTGAATCCACCGAAGGCATTTCTTTAATAAAAAAGCACCGGGCGACAAAATTATTCCTGTCGGCGGCAGGTGTCCACGAAAAGCTGGGACTTACCTGCGGCCATGCGTATGAAACACTTGCAAAGCAGGCAATGATTGAATCTTCCCTGTATAAAATACTGCTGGTGGATTCAAGCAAATTCAACCGCATTACGCCGAATTTTTTCTCACGTCTTGATGAAATGGATCTTATTATCACAGACAGTATGATCTCGGCCGATAACAAAAAAAAATTCGAAGATCTTGGACTTAATTTGAAAATAGTATAAAAACAGCGGATGCATTTATGTACCCTGATCTTCAAGACACAGCGTAAGCTGTGCCCGTATTTTTTCTTCGTCGTATTCTTTACCTATAAATACCAGCTGGTTCATACGGTCGCCGTATTGCTCATCCCATGTCTCCCGTATGTCGGGG
>JBAYAJ010000112.1:0-7938 GCA_041669845.1 Treponema sp. | reverse complement strand
CGGACATACGTTTACCTATAAAAACGTTATTGCAGGAGGAGCCGCCATTGACAAGTGGGGAAGGCCGCTGCCGGAAGATCAGCTTGATATCTGTCTTAATTCAGACGCTGTACTGCTTGGTGCCGTCGGCGGTCCGAAATGGGACGACGTTGACCCGTCCATCCGTCCGGAAAAAGCGCTGCTTGGTCTCCGCGGCGGTATGAAAGTGTATGCAAATCTCCGCCCCGCAGTTATGTTCCGGCAGCTCAAGGCTGCCTGTCCGCTCAAAGACGAAGTCGTCGGCGACGGACTTAATATTCTTATTGTACGCGAACTTACCGGCGGTATCTATTTTGGTGAGCGCGGAATGTCTGCCGACGGAAAGACTGCATGGGATACTGAAAAATATACATGGGCAGAAATTGAGCGTATCATACGCATCGGATTTGAATCGGCTCAGAAACGCCGGAAAATTCTCTGCGTCGTCGATAAGGCGAACATCCTTAACTCGAGCCGTCTGTGGCGCAGGGTTGCGGAAAGTGTAAAGAGAGAGTACCCTGACGTCACGCTCAACTATCTGTACATAGACAACGCTTCGATGCAGCTCGTTCGTAACCCGAAACAGTTCGACGTCATTGCTACAAGCAATATGTTCGGTGACATTCTGAGCGACGAGGCAAGCCAGATTACCGGCTCGATCGGTATGCTTGCATCTGCTTCTCTTGGCGACGGTACCGGCCCGGGATTGTACGAACCTATTCACGGAACTGCCCCCGATATTGCAGGAAAGGACCTTGCAAATCCGCTTGCAACGATTCTTTCCGCTGCAATGCTGCTCCGTTACAGTTTCAAGGCAGAAAAAGAAGCAGAAGCGATTGAAAAAGCTGTGGATCAGGTACTTGACGGTGGCTGGAGAACGGGCGATATAGCCGGTGATGCAGCTGCTGTTAAATCTGCCGGGAAACTTGTCGGTACTAAAAAGATGGGCGAACTTGTTGTAGAATATCTTACAGAATAGCTGTAAAGGGGCATACTGGTAAAATTGTGGTGAATTGATCAGTGTGTCCCTGAAACATGGTTTTCCTGTATGAAAAAATCCTTTGTATTTTACTGAAAATCATATTTTTACGGAATTGTCAACATATCCTTCTATATTGCAAATATCCTGTCGATTTATACAATTAAAACGATATTTAGCTTATGGAGGCTTATTGGATGAAAAAGCTTTTTCTTGCAGCTGCCGGAGTTCTTTCTGCAGCTCTTCTTGTTACAGGGTGCGGAAAGAAGGCGGCTTCAAAAGGTACCGAGATGGTAATTGAAAACGGTGCCGAACCGCAGTCTATTGACCCGACACAGATACAGGGCAATGTTGAGCAGCGGATTAATGCTGCTCTTTTTGAAGGTCTTGTTACAACGGATCCGAAAACATGTGTAGCTGTACCCGCTGTTGCTGAAAGCTGGGACCGCAGTGCAGACGGTTCTGTTATTACGTTTCACCTGCGCAAGACGACATGGAGCGACGGTACGCCTGTAACCGCACAGACATTTGTTGATTCATGGCTGTATTTTATGGCGCCGTCTACTGCTGCCGTTTATGCATATATGCCGGCTATGGTTATAAAAGGTGCAGCCGATTATAACGCAGGTAAAGCTGATGCAGGTAAAGTCGGACTCCGCGCAATAGATGATTATACGCTGGAAGTGACGCTTGTAGGCCCTGTCCCGTATGCTGTTGATATGATGACTCATTATTCGTTTGATCCGCTTCCGATGCATGCTATCAAAAAGTTCGGCAAAGCCTGGATAAAACCGGAGAACTTCGTCGGTAACGGTCCGTTCGTACTTGAGTCATGGGTTCCGCAGCAGAAAGTTACCGTTGTGCCGAATGAAAAATACTGGAATAAACAGAATGTATTTCTTTCCCGCATCACATTCCTTCCAATTGATGATATGACGACTGCATACAACAAATACAAGAACGGCGAGGTCGACTGGAATGCAACTGATACGTTCCCGTTTGATATGCTCAATGAAGTGAAACTCCGCGACGATTATCAGGTATATCCGAACCTTGCATCATATTACCTGGAATTCAATCTTAATAATAAAACACTCAAAGATGTCCGTGTGCGAAAAGCGCTTACCGAATCCCTTGACACAAAAGAACTTGTCGAGAAGGTGACACAAGGCGGACAGCTGGCAACCGGTGCGTTCGTCCCGCAGATGGCCGGATATACTCCTGCCGACGGTGTAAAATTCGACGTTGTTGATGCAAAGAAACTCCTTGCAGAGGCCGGTTATCCCGATGGAAAAGGATTCCCGAAACTTACCTACATTTATAATACAAGTGAGCAGCACAAAAAGATTGCCGAATGGACACAGCAGCAGTGGAAGAAAAATCTTGGAATAGATATGGATCTTCAGAACATGGAATGGGCTACCTTTCTTGCAAAACGTCAGGCGAACGATTTTGAAATCGCACGTGACGGCTGGATCGGCGACTACCAGGATCCGTCGAACTTTCTTGAACTGCTTAAATCGGACAGCGGAAACAATGACGGACGCTACAACAATCCGGATTATGACGCCCTGCTGGAAAAAGCATCTAAGATGCCTGCCGGTACGGAACGTATGCAGGTACTCCGTGACGCAGAAACAATGATGCTTGACCGAGACGCTGCTGTTATTCCAATGTATATCTATGTTACACAGAACCTCATAGATCTGGACAAATGGGAAGGCTGGTACCCGAATACACTCGATCTGCATCCGTATACCGGTCTGAAATTAAAAAAATAATGAAATAAAATTGCTTAAACAGATAACATCTGTTAGAATAAACGGAACGGCCTGAAAACGCGGTCGTTCCGCTATATTTGTCCGGAGTATTTTGTAAAAATGGGAAAATTTATTGTAAAACGCCTTCTGGAACTTATTCCTACAATGTTCGTCATTGTAACGCTGAGCTTTTTCATGATACGGCTTGCCCCCGGCGGCCCGTTTTCAAGCGAACGGAAAGTCTCCCCTGAAATTATGGCAAATCTGCAGCATAAATATCATATGGATGAACCGCTCGGTATGCAGTATCTGCGCTATCTGGGTGACATGCTGCACGGTGATCTTGGTCCATCGTTCAAGAACAAAGATTTTACAGTCAATCAGCTTATTGGTGCCAGCATGCCTAATTCGCTTATCCTCGGCGTAACTGCACTTGCTATAGCAGTCCTGTTCGGAATATCATTTGGTCTGCTTTCCGCCGTCTGCCAGAATACGTGGGTTGACTACACTACAATGTCTGCAGCAAGTATAGGACTTTCTGTGCCTTTGTTCGTTGTCGGACCTGTTGCAGTGCTTGTGTTTGCACTCAGACTCCGGTGGCTGCCGACGTCCGGCTGGATAAACGGCCGTCAGGGCTGGAAGACTATCATTATGCCGGCGATGACTCTCGCGCTTCCGTATTTTTCCTCAATAGCACGCCTGACGCGCGCAAGTGTACTTGAAACGCTCCGCTCCGATTATATACGCACTGCACGTGCTAAAGGACTTAAAAATTCTGTAGTTATGGTAAAACATGTACTGCGGGGCGCACTCCTGCCCGTCGTGAGTTATCTTGGTCCTGCTTTTGCCGGAATTGTAACAGGTTCCGTTGTAATTGAACAGATTTTTCTTGTACCGGGAATCGGCAATTTCTTTGTAAAATCGGCGCTGAACCGCGATTATACACTGATTCTGGGGACAGTGGTGGTTTATTCCGCGATTCTTGTCGTCATGAATCTGATTGTTGATGTTCTTTACGGAATCCTCGATCCGCGCATCTCATATGAATAACAGGGGACTATCTTGATTACAGCTATTGGTAAGAAAAAAAATAAAGAGCAGGGCAAAAACGAATTTAATCAGGAAATGAAATCGGTGTCGCTCGCAGCTGATGCATGGCGGCGCCTTAAAAAAAACAGAATGGCTTATATCGGTTTCTGGGTTACGGTTATATATCTTGCAGTCGGACTTTTTGCGCCGGTTCTGCCGCTTCATCCGTACGCACAGCAGAATACCGACCATGCGTATCTTAAGCCCTCATTAAGGTCTGCCGGAATTGTCGAACTTGAAACGCGGAAGGCTTATTTTGCTAAAGTCATGGCGAAGGAAGGACGCACTGCATATAATCAGGATGAGCAGGCCCAGATAGACTCCATTTTAAAGCGGAATAAGACCGATCCGCAACAGCAGCGTCATTATATTCTGGGAACTGATTCTCTCGGGCGGGATATGTTGTCCCGAACTATCTACGGTGGGCGGATTTCTATGATGATAGGTCTTGTAGGTACCGTGACGGCGCTGCTTATCGGTATTATTGTGGGTGCGATTGCCGGATATGCTGGCGGTGCTGCTGATACCATACTTATGCGATTTGTCGACATTATGTATGGTCTTCCGTATATGCTTATTGTCATTATCATGATGGCCATTCTTGGACGCAATGTTGCCATCCTGTTCGTTGCTATTGCGCTTGTGTCGTGGCTTACGATTGCACGTGTTGTGCGCGGGCAGGTAATGAGTTTGAAAAATACGGAGTTTATTCTTGCTGCCCGCTCTATGGGCGCGGACCCGTGGCATATTGTTGTGCATCACCTTATTCCCAACACGCTGGGAATTATTATTGCCTACGCAGCTCTTTCTTTACCGGAATTTATTATGAGTGAGAGTTTTCTCTCGTTTCTCGGACTCGGAGTATCCGCACCGCTTGCTTCGTGGGGGTCGCTTATTTCGGACGGTGTACAGGGAATGCAGCTTTATCCGTGGTGTCTGCTTGTGCCCGGAATTATTATGACGGTGTTTCTGTTTGCCATGAACTTCCTTGGTGACGGTGTGCGCGACGCATTTGATCCGCAGTCAAAAAACAGGGTGTAAGGGGGAGAAAATGACAGACGAGATAATTCTTCAGGTGAAAGACCTTCGTACGTATTTTTATCTTGATGCCGGTGTTGTAAAAGCTGTCGACGGTATTTCATTTGACCTGCATAAAGGTGAAACGCTCGGTATTGTTGGTGAATCAGGTTCCGGAAAAAGCGTTACAAATCTTTCGATAATAAATCTGATTCAGACTCCTCCCGGAAGAATAACAGGAGGGCAGGTACTTTTCCACGGAGAGGATATACTGAAAATGAACAGTAACCGGCTGCGCGAAATACGTGGTAACCGCATAGCAATGATTTTTCAGGACCCGATGTCTTCGCTTAATCCGTACCTTAAAATATCGACACAGATGATGGAAGCCATTCAGCTTCATCAGGGACTGAATAAGAAAGATGCAAAGGCAAAAGCGGTCGAAATGCTTAAACTTGCAGGTATTCCCGGTGCAGAAAAACGTGTGGACTATTATCCGCACCAGTTTTCCGGTGGTATGCGGCAGCGTGTCATGATCGCTATGGGACTTTCGTGTAATCCGGACATACTTATTGCGGACGAACCGACAAGCGCGCTTGACGTAACGATTCAGGCGCAGATTCTTGAATTGATGCAGGATCTTACCCGCAGGCTCGGTACTGCCGTCATCATGATTACCCATTCGCTCGGCGTCGTTGCAGGTATCTGCGATACCATCAATGTCATGTACGCGGGACGAATTGTGGAACGGGGTACGACGGATGATATTTTTTACGATACGAAACATCCATATACACAGGGACTTATAAAATCGGTACCCCGTCTTGACCGTGACACCGGCGAACGGTTGTTTTCTATAGAGGGACAGCCTCCGAACGTTATAGATCTACCCGACTGCTGTCCGTTCTATCCCCGCTGCCATAGGGCAATGGAGATCTGCCGGCAGAAATATCCTCCTGTTGCGCAGTTCATTAACGGACATTGTACTTCGTGCTGGCTGTATTCGCCGAAAGATGCAGGCACATTCAATCTGAAGGACGAGAAAAAATGAGCGGTAACATACTTGACGTACAGAATCTGAAAATGCATTTTTACATGGGGCACGAGGGTATTATAGGCGGGAAGAAAAAATATATCTACGCAGTCGATGATATAAGTTTTACGCTTGCAAAGGGCGAGACACTTGGGCTTGTCGGTGAATCAGGATGCGGAAAATCTACTGTTGTCCGTGCGGTTTCCCAGTTGTATCGACCGACTTCGGGCAAGGTTCTGCTTGAGGGAAAGGATCTTACAAAGCTGAACAAAACAGAGATGTTCTCAGCCCGCAGAAATATGCAGCTCGTTTTTCAGGATCCGTATTCTTCACTTGATCCGCGTATGACGACAGCAGAAATTATTGCGGAACCCATGCAGATTTATAAAAAACGTGGGTTTGTAAAAATGTCAGAGGCAGAAATAGACGAACGCGTCGAGCATCTTATGGAGCTTGTCGGTCTGTCTAAATTCTTTAAAAACCGCTTTCCTCATGAATTTTCCGGTGGTCAGCGCCAGCGTATCGGTATTGCCCGTGCACTTGCGCTGCGTCCGCATCTTATTCTTGCCGATGAACCTGTTTCCGCACTTGACGTTTCAATACAGGCTCAGGTTCTTAATCTTTTTAAGGATATCCAGAAAGAGATGGGCTTGTCCTATCTGTTTATAGCTCACGATCTGGCCGTCATCAAATATATTTCCGACAGAATAGCTGTCATGTATCTTGGAAAAATTGTAGAGACCGGCGGGTATAAAGATTTGTATGCGAATCCGCTTCATCCGTATACGAAAGCACTGCTGTCTGCAGCTCCAGTTCCTGATCCTGCCGTTGAACGCAAACGCCAGCGTATAATTCTGAAGGGCGATGTTCCGTCTCCTGATGTGCAGCGTCCCGGCTGCTGTTTCTACGACCGCTGTTCTGAGCACAAAGACTGCTGCCGGCAGTCCCAGCCACAGTTTATCCAACCGGCAGGCGCTGCTGACGGCCATCAGGTTGCATGTTTTCTGTTTGTTCAGAAATAATACCACGCGTTATGGTTAACGGAAGAAGCAGTGTTTGAAGTTCAATCTGTGATATCTGGAATCAAAGACTCTGTACAGCAATGCAGAGACATACTCGTTACACAAAAAAAGCCCGGTCACTGTATTTCAAATGACCGGGCTTTCTGTCCCGTAAAATCACTACATATTCAACACATATACCGGTTGAATTTAAAATGCCGCATTTTTGGGTATGATTTTCTTATTAGAAAGTCTTTTTTACACCCATTCCAATGCTTGTCGGTGTCTGGTCAGTATCGGTTGATATTGAAGCCCAGATATTTGCAGATGCTGTTTTATCAGCAGCCAGTGTTACCGCAGGGGTAATTACTGCATACGCATCAGGAGCGTCATCATAGAACGCCTGAGTATAGGTACCTTCCGCTGAAAGTTTTACAATAGCATTCACCTGATATGCAGCAGCAGGTGTTACTGTCAGAGTAAAATCATTATCGAGATTGGCAGTGTCATCTGTTTTGTTATAGTACTGGAAAGAAAGAAGTCCGAGTGTCAGTTTATCAATTCCGGTATATTCAATCCAGAGGTTGGTAACGAGTTCCTGTCCGCCAAGAACATCTCTTCCGTCTGCCGTTTCATATTCACCTTCTGCAGATATCGACAGTCCCTTTATACCGGTGTATTTTAGGTCGGCTGTGAAAGCTCCGTATCCGGCACCGGAAAGGCTTGCTGCAAAGACATCATTCGTATAGCGTGCTCCGCCGAGGAAAGATTCTTTTTTTGTCTCAAATGCTGTTTTGTCATCATTCTTGCTGTAGTCAATAACTGCGGCGCCGGTAAGATTAAGTCCTGCAATGGGTGATATAGTTACTGCACCTCCGGTAAGTCCGTCAAGAACGGAATACCCTTCAAAACCGGAAGATTCAATCCAGTTATCAATGAGTTTTCCTGCAGCAAACGTTACTTTGTTGCCAAGAAATCCTGCATAGACATCTGCATAGGAAAATAAATTATGAGTAGAATCCCATGCTGATTTAAAATCGT
>JBAYAJ010000111.1:0-8046 GCA_041669845.1 Treponema sp. | reverse complement strand
AGAGATCAACGTCGAAGATATGATAAAAGAGGAAGATATGGTAGTTTTAGTATCGAAGTTGGGTTACATCAAACGTATCGCTGCATCTCAGTACAAGAGTCAGGGGCGGGGTGGCAAGGGAAGCTTCAGTGCGAACCTTGTAGAGGATGATTATATCAGTCAGATTTTTATTGCGTCGACTCACGACAACATTATGTTTATAACCAATGAGGGGAAGGCATACTGGATAAAGGCGCACGAAATTCCGGAAGCATCAAAAACAAGCAGGGGAGCCCATATAAAGAGTCTGCTTTCAGTTTCTGCTGATGAAGAGATTACAACAATCGTTGCAGTTAAAGAATTCAGTGAGACTCAGTATGTACTTATGGCAACATCAAACGGTGTTGTAAAAAAGACAGCGCTCAGCGATTTTTCCAATGCTAAAGCAAAAGGCATTATTGCAATAAAGCTTGATGAGGGCGACAAGCTTATCTGTGCGATTCTTACACAGGGAAAAGATGATGTATTTCTTATTTCACGCAGAGGTAAGGCACTTCGTATTTCCGAAGAAGACGTCCGCGCTATGGGGCGTGCGAGCCGGGGAACAAAAGGCATGAAGCTTGCTGAAGGTGATGAGATTTCTGCTGCTGTCAGAGTAGAGAAAGATAAAGGTATTATGCTTGTTACTGAAAAAGGTTATGGCAAGCGTATAACTGTTGATGATTTCAAGCCTCATGGAAGAGGAACTGGTGGTCAACGCTGTTACGGTAATACTGAAGAACGTGGAGAGATTATCGGGGCACTTTCGGTTGCTGAAAATGATGAAGTCCTTTGTATCACAAGTCAGGGAAAAACTCTCAGAGTTGCAGTTAATACAATTAAAGAACAGGGAGCCGGTTCAAGTGGTGTAACGCTTGTAAAGATTGAAAGTCCAGACTATCTTGTTGGTGTTGACCGCGTCGCAGAAGAAGACGAAGAGGCAGAAGGAACAGCCGAGATTAAAAATTCTGAAGATTCTGAATAGTACTTGGTTAATTTGTTGTATTACAATGAATTATAAGTTTACTATAACAGGTTGTATAATTTTGATGACAAACCTGCAGAATTAGGCTATACTTTTTGTAAGGGAACAACTGTATTTAGAAATTATTAGACAGTTGATGGGTAATACATCAGGCAGGAGGCCGGATTATGGAGCAGTCCATAATCCGGCCTCTCTTTTTTTATCGCATTCGGTATAATTTTTTTCTACAATTACTGGCAGCTTATGAAGCATTTGTTTCACGTGAAACAATATATCTTATACAGTAAGTTGTAAGAATATACTTATGTTGATACATAAGATTTTATTCATGTGAAGGGGTGATATTCTGGCTTTTTGTATATATAAAAAGTATAAAATCCGATTGCAATACCTTTAGAAAATAACATACTATATTAATTCCAGATAACTAATAAAAGTGAAAAGATATCCACAATGTTAACAAGTTGTGGAAAAGTATGGTAGTTTATTCACAATTTGTTAACATTGTGGATATCTGAACAAAAATACTGTTTCACGTGAAACAAATTGGATAACTAACGAACGATAGTTTACAAATTATATCTAACCAATTGTTTATGTTTTACAAACGTTCGTAAGTAAATACTATATATCTTCTGTTCATTGTCATAGTTGTTTTTTTGCTTTACACTGGGCGCATGGTGTCTATTCTTTCTTCTTTAAATGAACAGCAGCAGAACGCAGTCAGGCAGACAGAAGGGTATGTCCGTGTTATGGCAGGTGCCGGTTCAGGTAAAACCCGGACTCTTGTTTCCAGATACTGCTATCTTGTAAATGAAGCAGGTATTGCTCCGGGAAATATTCTGTGTGTAACATTTACAAATCGTGCAGCGAATGAAATGAAATTTCGTGTGCGGAATCAGCTTGGGGATTTAGATCTGGGATATATATGTACGTTTCATGCTTTTTGTGTCCAACTGCTGAAAGAGGACATAAATGTGCTCAACTATCCCAAGAATTTTATTATTCTTGATACGGAGGATGAACGTGAAATATTGCTGCGGATTTTTGACGACATGCATCTTACGCTGCGTGATACGACCATACAGCGGACAATCGACGACGTACTTGAGGCAAGAAAATTAAAGGCAGATTCATATATTGGTGATATATACCGCCTTAATAATGAACAACTCAGGGAACGTTTTACTCTTATAAAAGACAGAGATGATCAAATTTTTGCACGCTACATATATGAGCAGAAAAAATGTTTTGGGCTTGACTTCAATGATCTTATCAATTTTGCAACGTATATTCTGGAAAATTTTCCTGCAGTCCGTGAAAAATGGCAGGACAGAATGGAATATGTTATGGTTGATGAATTTCAGGATGTGAGTAAAAAACAGTATCGTATAGCGCAGATACTTTCTGCAAAACATGGAAATCTGTTTATTGTGGGGGACAGCGATCAGACAATTTATTCGTGGAGGGGATCACATGTTAAACTGTTCCTTGATTTTGATAAGAAGTATCCAGGCACACAGACGTTCCTGCTGACTGAAAATTATCGTTCGTCTCCGGAAATTCTCACAGTATCAAATACGCTTATTGCAAAGAATATAATACGTTATCCCAAGAAACTTATACCCATGAATCATTCTGAACAAAAACCGCTTTACTGCCATTGTAAAAATGAACAGGAAGAAGCTCTCTGGATTTTTAAACAGATTCATATGCTTGCGGATTCCGGTGTTCGTTACGGTGAAATTGCGGTTTTATACAGGGCACATTATCTTTCGCGGCCTATAGAAGAATGTTTTATAGAAAAAGAAGTTCCCTATAAATTTTACAGTGGTATCGAGTTTTACAGCCGGAAAGAAATAAAGGATCTGGTTTGTTATCTGCGTATGCTTACATCAGCGGACGATATTGCGTTCCTGCGTACGATTAATACACCGTCCCGCAAAATCGGCAGAAAAAAAGTAGAAGCACTCAAACATCAGGCAGAAATAGAAAACAAATCATTATATGAAGTATTGAAACAAATGGTTGATTCACCTTTGTTTACCGGTACAAAAGCACGTCAGTATATTGATGCGGTAGATTCTTTGCGTGGGACGTATAAAAAGATGCCGCTTGGAACGGTTCTTCAAGCTGTTATGGATAAAACAGGTTATGAGGCGTATCTTCGCCTGCAGAGCGATCAGGACAGGCTTGATAACGTTGCAGAATTCCGCCGCGCTGTAGAAACCGCCGGACAGGATGACGATGCAAACCTTGAAGATTTTCTTGCTCACATCGCTTTGTTCAGTGATCTTGACCGTGAGGCAGAGCAGGACAATGTAAAGCTTATGACCATTCACACTGCGAAGGGTATGGAATTTCCGTATGTTTTTATATGCGGCATGAACGAAGGTGTGTTTCCTTCTCGCAGGACAATTACTCCGGAAGATATGGAAGAGGAACGTCGTATTGCATATGTAGGGATGACCCGTGCGGAAAAAGGGCTTTTTTTATCCGATTCAGAAGGAACCGCAAGTGACGGCATATTTAAATATCCGTCCAGGTTTATTTTTGATGCCGGTATCGAAAATATGAAACTGGAGAAGCAGCTGGATAAATCGCTTGTTGAACAGGCTGCAAAAATTATTACATACAGCGAAGAGCAGCTTAAGCGGATTGGAAGTCTGCTTCAGGTCAATACACGTATTCATCATGATGTCTTCGGTGACGGTACGATTGCGGAAGTGAACAAAAGGGACGGATGTTATTTCATCAGATTTGATTCTATGAAGACGCTCCGCAGCATCAGATTTGAAATGAAACTGACAGTGCTTAAATAAGCGGTTTGTGGTATACTACCTGTATGGAACATTCAAAGCTTGTGTTGTTATTTGTTTTGTTTATGGCCGCCGGGGTTACTTTTATGGCTACCGGTCTGTATTTTATGTCTGAAAAATATCTTAAAAACATAAACGGCTCAAAAACAATGGGAAAAATTACCGGTGTCCTGTCTTGTGGTCTGGGTGTACTGACTATTTTTACCGGGCTTTTACTATTTACAGTCCCAGCCGCATTTGAATATACAGTTGTTGCTTATCTTGCAATATTATTTATTGCAGCATGCGCAGTAATGATTTACTTTAAATCAAAGAAATAAATCATGCAGTGAATGACGTATTCAGGTGTTTACCCACCGTGTGAACAACCGCGTTATATTCTGTTTTTTTCCATCCACTTTACGGCAAAATCGACGAGGCTCCGTTGATTGATCAATTTACATACAGCATTGCCGACTTTACCAGTTTGTATGTCGTTCTCTTTTTCATAGTCAGTACCTATCTTTTCAAAATCATCTGTTGATATGTCTACGTCGTCAAATTCTTTCCAGCAGACGGTGCCGTTTTCTGTTACGGGCATCCCGTTTTTTATTATTTTTTTTGCCGGGTAGTCGGCCATGTATTCAGCAAGATGCAGAGATGTATTGTTCTCGTACCCCACGCCTATCAATAATATTGATCCGTTGAGATCGTATATTCTTCCTAACGGACTCTGTTTATTCATAGCATAATCAAAATGATTGTCTTTAATTATATACTTTCTTTTTTTTCCCCAGGCGGCAAAAGATACCTGCGGATGAGAACTCCGTACAACATTTTTTTGTTTTCTGAATATTTCCGGAGTTTTTCCTATCCCTCTTGTCGGTGTTAAATCCCTGTCAAAAGAAGGCATTTCATTCCTGATTGTTTCGATCCATGACGCCGGTACGGGCGGATTGGACCAGTTTGCGGGATCAGATAAATCGCCTGAATGAGCAGGCATTACTAAAGTGCCTTTACTGGTCAGTATGTTTTCAAGCGAGAGAATAACCGAGACTGCTCCACCGCATACCCATCCCAGAGAGTTCAACGATGAGTGAACAATAAGGACCATCCCCGGTTTTATTCCCAGTTCAATAAATTCTTTTGTAAGAGACGAAATCGTATTTGGTTTAACTTTGGTTTGTACTATTGCAGTTTCTTCGCTCATTTTATGCTCTGTTTGTTTTATCTTTATGCTGCCGGATGATAAAAAAGACCGTCCCGTAAATATGACTTTCGGAACGGTCTTTTTTTGTCTGCATTAAGACAAATTATTTCTTTGCCTTTTTAGCATTTTTTTTGGCAGCTGCCGGTTTTTTGGCAGGAGCCTTTTTTACGCTTTTCTTTTCAGCTGCTTTTTTGACATTTTTCTTTGCAGCTGCCGGTTTTTTAGCAGGAGCCTTTTTCGCAGCAGCTTTTTTTGCTTTAGCAGCGGCTGCTTTTTTTGCTTCCTTTGCTTTTATTGCAGAGCGGACAACAGCCTGTGCTCCGGCGAGACGTGCAATCGGTACACGGAACGGCGAACATGAAACATAGTTAAGACCGATGTCGTAACACAGTGCGATTGAAGCTGGGTCTCCACCATGTTCACCGCAGATTCCAAGGTGGAGATCAGCGTTAACTGAGCGGCCTTTTTCTTCTGCAATTCTCATGAGGGCTCCGGGACCTTCTGCATCGAGAGACTTGAACGGATCTTCATCGAGAACATTCTGTTTGAGATATGACGGGCAGAATTTACCATAATCGTCGCGGCTGAAGCCGAACGTTGTCTGTGTAAGATCGTTTGTACCGAAACTGAAGAAGTCGGCATATCCGGCAAGCTGATCAGCCGTAAGTGCTGCACGCGGGAACTCAACCATTGTACCAATCTGGAATTTAAGTTTGGTATTTTTGTCTTTGTTCACTTTCTCGATAATTACTTCTGCCTGCCCGCGGATCTGTTTAATCTCGCGGTATGTTACAACGTTCGGAATCATAATCTGAACATTGTGTTTTATCCCCTTTGATGCAGCATCTGCACATGCAAGAGCGATAGCTTCAACCTGCATCTCGTAGATTTCCGGATAGGTAATGGCAAGGCGGCATCCGCGGTGACCGAGCATCGGGTTTGCTTCCTGGAGGGAGGCAATTTTTACATTGAGCGCCGCAACGCTGATTCCTGTTGCCTTTGAAAGTTCTGCAATTTCTTCTGTTGCGCCCGGTTTCGGAACGAACTCGTTAAGCGGCGGGTCAAGAAGACGGATTGTAACCGGTCTTCCTTCCATGGCTTTGATGATTCCGAAGAAGTCGTTTTTCTGCAGAGGCAGAATCTTCTTGAGTGCTTCAATGCGCTGTTCTGTGTTGTCTGCAAGAATCATTGCACGGAAAGACGGAAGTTTTGCCGGGTCAAAGAACATATGCTCTGTGCGGCACAGACCAATACCATTTGCACCGAATTTGAATGCATTCTGTGCCTGATCAGGCTGATCGGCATTTGCACGGACTTCAAAGCCGGTAACAGTGTGACCGTTGATCTTTCGGACTGATGCTGCACGGACTTCATCGGCCCATTTAAGGAACAGCTCAAGTTCGCCGGAGATTGTTGCCGGAACTACAGGAAGAATACCTGCATAGATTTTTCCTGTTGTACCGTCGATAGTAATATTATCGCCTTTCTTGAAAGATTTTTCGCCGATAACGCATTCGCCTGCGTTCGGGAATGTAACAGCTGCGCATCCTGAAACGCACGGTGTACCCATACCGCGTGCAACAACTGCAGCGTGTGATGTACGTCCGCCGGTTGATGTAAGAATACCCTGGGATGCAGCCATACCTGCAATGTCTTCCGGAGATGTTTCTTTACGTACAAGGAGAACCTTCTTTCCGTCTTTAGCCCATTTTTCAGCTTCGTCGGCAGTAAAGACAATCTGTCCTGAACCTGCTCCGGGAGATGCGTTCAAACCTTCTGCGATAGCCGCTGTAGATTTAACAGCTTTAGGGTCAAGAGTCGGGTGAAGCAGCTGGTCAAGCTGTTCAGGCTCTACACGAAGAAGAGCTTCGTCTCTTGTAATCAGCTTTTCTTTTACCATTTCTACGGCCATTCTGACAGCCGCCTGACCTGTACGTTTACCATTGCGGCACTGGAGCATGAAGAGTTTTCCTTCTTCAACAGTGAACTCCATATCCTGCATATCGCGGTAATGTTTTTCAAGCTTTATGCGGACATCGCAGAGCTGTTTATAGATTTTCGGATTTGTTTTTTCAAGTTGTGAAAGTTTCTCAGGAGTACGGATACCTGCAACGACGTCTTCACCCTGTGCATTCATAAGATATTCGCCCATGAATACGTTCTCTCCGTTTGAAGGATCACGGCTGAAGCAGACGCCTGTT
Organism: Treponema sp.; assembly: GCA_041669845.1. Lineage (GTDB taxonomy): Bacteria > Spirochaetota > Spirochaetia > Treponematales > Treponemataceae > Treponema_D. Next base: position 834 of record JBAYAJ010000111.1, on the reverse strand, counting down.
CCTGATGATTCACCTTTGTTACCGAATACCATGGCCATAACAGTAACAGCAGTTCCTTTGAGGCCTTTGATGTTGTTAAGTTCTCGGTATTTGATGGCACGTGTGTTCATCCACGAACCGAAAACAGCGTCGATGGCATGCCACATCTGATCTTTCGGATTCTGCGGGAAGTCTTTGCCCGTGTGCTGTTTGTAGATCGCTTTATATTTGCCAACCAGCATCTGAAGATCGCTGGTATCCATTTCAGTATCAAGTTTAATATTCTTTTTTGCTTTTACTTCAGAAATCGCTTTTTCGAATTCGTCATGAGGAACACCCATTGCTACATCGCCGAACATCTGAATGAAGCGGCGGTAAGCATCCCATGCAAAGCGTGGATTATTTGTTTTTTTTGAGAGACCTTCAACTGATTTGTCGTTAAGACCAAGATTAAGAATTGTGTCCATCATACCAGGCATAGAAATAGCTGCGCCTGACCGGACAGAAACGAGCAGCGGGTCTGCCGGATCGCCGAGTTTTTTACCCATCGACCGCTCAAGTTTTGCGAGATATGTGTCTACATCGGTGTTGAGAGTTGCAGGATATTTCTTGCCGTTATCGTAGAAATATTTGCAGACGTCTGTTGAGATTGTGAATCCTGACGGAACAGGAAGGCCGATAGAAGCCATTTCTGCAAGGTTTGCTCCTTTACCGCCGAGTTCGGCGCGCATACCTGCGTTGCCTTCTGCTTTTCCGTCACCGAAAAAGTAAACATACTTTGTTTTTGCCATTTGATAACTCCATATATGGAAAAAGATAATATAATAAAATATTACATTGAAAAGTGCGTGCTGT
>JBAYAJ010000110.1:0-8068 GCA_041669845.1 Treponema sp. | reverse complement strand
TTCTGATTCAGAAAAAAATGATGTGTCTCGTTCCTGAAGGCCGAAATATATTCGGAAACCTCTCTGTTGAGGAAAACCTGAAGATGGCCGAATACGGACGCAGTAAAGATCCGACTCATGAAATGCGGACTGTAGAATTATATGACCTTATTTACGATTTATTCCCCCGGTTGTACGAACGCCGTAAACAGCGCAGCGAACTTCTTTCCGGAGGAGAACAACAGATGCTTGCTGTAGGACGGGCGCTCATGACGGACAGTAAATTTATAATGCTTGATGAACCGAGTATGGGACTTGCACCAAAACTTATGTATGAAATGTTCAGAGCTCTGAAAAGACTGAACGATCAGGAAGATATGACAATTCTTGTAGTTGAACAGAATGCTAAGGTCGCACTGGAATTTGCCTCCCGCGGATATGTGCTTGATACAGGAGCCATCATAGCAGAGGGAACAAGCGCAGAGCTTTCATCTAATCCCGATGTAAAGAAAGCATATCTGGGCGGTTGATTCGTTCCGAACAGCTTATTTATAAAGAAACAGACTGAAAAAAAACTTTGTGTGCTTTTTTTTGAAAAAGAGCAGTAACCATGATATACTTATCTATAGTAGATTATAGAGCGTATAATGGTTCTGTTCTTCGGAGGGAAAAGAAGCATGCTCAGTCCTATAGACAGACTATTTCATACTTCAAGTTTTTCTGATTTTTTATTCAACAATGTTGATGATGCAATGTGTCTTATTGACAGCAGCTTACATGTTTTGCGTATAAATGATGCATTAAAAAATATCTTCAATATTATGGGAAATCAGGAAGGTATTCCGTTTGGAATTGCTGCCCAGTGTAAATATGCTGCAGAGGCACATAAAGTCTGCGGTAGTACTGAATTCTGCTCTGTGTGTACTGTGTATAACAGTGTCGTGAAAGCCATAAAAAACAAAAAAGAAATAAGAAGAATGAGTCTGCCGTGGGAATTCACCGAAGGCGGGAAACAAAATGTGAAATATCTGGAGTTTACGTACATTCCGATGTCATTCTGTAATTCTACGTATGTTCTCATTATTATACACGATGCAAGCATGCTGGAAAAACAGGAAAAGCAGATTAAAGAATTATGTGATCGTGATTTTCTTACAGGGCTTGCCGACAGACAGTATTTTTATGATGTCTTTGAAAGTTATTTCCGGACTGCAAAACGCGGATTTATAAATCTTGCAGTCTGTCTGATTGATGTAGACTCGTTGCGGTCTGTAAACGATATATACGGACACCGTGCTGGCGATTTTATTCTTAAAGAACTGGCATCTGTTTTAAAAAATAATTTAAGGCAGGCGGATTTTATTGCACGGTACGGTGGAGATGAATTTAGTCTTATTTTTCAATACAGGAAAAAAACGGATGTTTTTTCAGCTGCGGAAAAACTCCGCAGCCTCGTTGAATCACATGAATTTATATATAAAGAAAAAGAACTTCATGTAACGATCAGTACAGGAGTTACAACACAAACCGGACACTCGACTGATCTCGTTATTGCCAAAGCGGACGAACTACTTCGCACTGCAAAGGCAAAAGGCGGGAATAAAGTTGAGTTTGACTGATACATAAAACGTGTTTATCTGAACCGAAGTATGCGCTGGTTTCGCGAACCGCGGAACTGTAGTGAAATATCCCGCAGTTCTTCTATATATGGCCCGTCGACAAGCACATCAATGAGCGAAAGCATTTCGTCGGTCACTTCGCAGTGTTTTCGTCCATTCTCCGGTTTCAGGTCCCTGTCATATACGTAACCGCTATAACACCAGATTGTCTTTTCAGGATATGCCGTCCGTACCCGTTTCAGAAACGGGAGTAATACCCGCTGGTTTTCTTCTTCAAACGGTTCTCCTCCGAGTACAGTAAGTCCTGATATGTAATCCGGCGTAAGAGCAGCAAGCAGATCATCCTCAGTTTCTTTTGTGAACGTTTTACCGAATGTAAAATTCCATGTTTCAGTGTTGAAACATCCTTTGCAGCAGTTTCTGCATCCGGATACGAATAGTGAGACGCGTACGCCTTCACCATTCGCAATATCTGTCTTTTTAATATTTCCGTAATTCATTACAAGTGCAGCACACGCTCTTTTATTTCCTGCGTGCGTCCCTGATTCCAGTACTGCGTGCCTATGTATCCGCATGTGCGGCGTGCGACGTTCATCGTTGACTGGTCACGGTTACCGCAGTTCGGACATTCCCATACAAGCTTGTCGTCTTTGTCATTAACAATTCTGATTTCACCTGTATAGCCGCATTTCTGGCAGAAGTCACTTTTTGTGTTGAGCTCCGCATACATTATATTGTTGTAAATGTGTTTCAGAAGCGACATGACGGCAGGCAGGTTATTTTCCATGTTCGGAACTTCGACATAACTTACCGCACCTCCTGGAGACAGTTCCTGGAACTGCGCTTCAAAAGAAAGCTTCGCAAACGCATCTATCGGTTCGGTAACATGCACGTGGTAGCTGTTCGTGATGTAGTTTTTGTCGGTTACACCGGGAATAATGCCGAAACGTTTTTTGAGACACTTTGCAAATTTGTATGTCGTACTTTCGAGCGGTGTGCCGTAGAGCGAGAATCCAATGTTTTCCTCAGCGCGCCATTTTGCGCATGCGTCGTTGAGATGATGCATAACCTGCAGCGCAAATGGTGTCGCTTCCGGATCTGTATGCGGTTTCCCTGTCATGTAGCGTGTACATTCGCACAACCCTGCATAACCAAGTGAAATTGTCGAATAACCATTGAAAAGAAGTTTGTCGATTTTTTCTCCTTTGCCGAGCCGGGCAATGGCTCCGTTCTGCCAGAGTATCGGAGCAGCGTCACTCGTCGTTCCCAGAAGCCTGTTGTGTCTGATCATGAGCGCCCGTTTGCAGAGAGCCAGTCGTTCGTCGAGTATCTGCCAGAATTTTTCCATATTTCCGCCTGATGAACACGCAGCGTCGACAAGGTTAAGTGTAACGACGCCCTGATTGAACCGTCCGTAGAATTTAGGTTTTCCGTTCTCGTCGTGATATACGGTAAGAAATGAACGGCATCCCATACACGGATAGCAGTTTCCGTCTTTTAGTTCGAGCATTTTCTTTTCGGAAATATAATCCGGTACCATGCGGCGTGATGTACATTTTGCAGCAAGTTCGGTCAGATAATAATACGGAGCACCATTTTCGATATTGTCCGGTTCGAGTACATAGATCAGTTTCGGAAATGCAGGAGTTATCCATGCACCTTTTTCGTTTTTTACTCCCTGGTATCGCTGTTTGAGCACTTCCTCTATAATCATTGCCAGATCAGACTTTTCCTGCTGATTTCTGGCTTCGTCAAGATACATGAATACGGTGACGAACGGAGCCTGTCCGTTCGTTGTCATGAGCGTAATTACCTGGTACTGAATTGTCTGAACACCGCGCTTGATTTCTTCATGCAGGCGGCTGTCTACCATGTATCTGAACTGTTCGTCGCCTACAATAAGTCCTGTAGCCTTCATTGTTTCCCTGATTTCCTTTTCGAATTTTCTGCGGCTTACATCTACAAAAGGGGCAAGGTGAGTGAGTGATATGCTCTGTCCTCCATACTGACAGCTTGCAACCTGTGCAATAATCTGCGTCGCTATGTTGCATGCTGTCGAGAAGGAATGCGGACGGTCAATCTTTGTACCACTGATTACGGTACCGTTCTGAAGCATATCATCCAGGTTTACAAGATCGCAGTTGTGCATATGCTGCGCGAAATAATCGGCATCATGAAAATGGATTATTCCTTCTTCGTGCGCACGTTCAATATCTTCATCAAGCAGAAACCGGCGTGTAACATCTTTGCTGACTTCTCCTGCCATATAATCCCGCTGGACACTGACAACTGTGGGATTTTTGTTAGAGTTCTCCTGTTTTACTTCTTCGTTGTTTTCATCGAGCAGACTCAGAATTTGTGCGTCTGTTGTATTCGATTTACGCATGAGTTCATGTTTGTAACGGTACGTAATGTAGATTTTTGCAACATCGTACGCGTGGCATTCCATAATACCGTTTTCCACAAGATCCTGGATCTCTTCAACGTTGAGAGCATGATGTTGTTTTGCACACTCAATTTCTATGTCATCTGCGATTGATCCTATCTGACTTTCCGAAAGCCTGTTCGTTTCTTTTGCTTCATTATTAGCTTTTGAGACTGCAGTTATTATTTTACTTCGGTCAAAAAGAACCTCAGCACCGCTTCTTTTGATAATTTTCATTTATTTCTCCCTAAATACGCTATATATAGTGTGTTGTATGTGAAAATCTACTAGATATAGCGTTTTAAGTCAATGCCTGATGACTATATTTTATGTTTCCTCCGCGGTATACTTTACGTTATGGCTGCTCAGACTGTAAAGAATTTTAAGACCCTTGCAGGTGCTCTTGCCGGCCTGTATGGTAGAAACGTGCGTATAGCACGGACGGACAGACTTCCCTCCGGTGGTACCAATAAAGTGTACGGTCTGTATTTAACAGACGGTACTCATATTTTTATGAAGGCTAATACCAGAGAAAATGCCGGTTTTTTTGCTGCGGAAGTAGTGTGCCTTGAAGCTATAGCATCAACAGAGAAAGTCGGGACACCGAAAATACTGTGTACGGGAACAGATCCCGGTGAGCAATCGGGATATTCATTTCTGCTGCTTGAATACATAGAACCGTGCTGCCCGGTTGATTCGTATTGGAAAACATTCGGACATGAGCTTGCAGAGCTGCATAAATCTGATTGTTCCGGCTTTGTCCGCGGAGGAAAATACGGTTTTATCGCGGATAATTACATAGGTGCAGCAGAACAAATTAATAATGCCCGCAGTTCATGGGTTGATTTTTACCGGGACTGCCGCCTTATTCCGCAATTCAGGAAAGCTTCACATTATTTTACCAGTACGACACAGGCTAAAATCACGAAACTGCTAGACAGACTTGATTCATATATTGTGGAGCCCGGCAGGCCGTCGCTTCTTCATGGTGACTTGTGGAGCGGTAACGTACTCTGCGGTCCCGATTGTAGAGCATGTCTTATAGATCCCGCCTGTTACTGTGGTTGCAATGAAGCGGATATTGCCATGACGCAGCTTTTTGGTGGGTTCCCTGAAGAATTTTACAAGGCATACGATGAAGTGAATAAGCTTCAACCGGGGTATAATTACAGACGTGATATGTACAATTTGTATCATCTGCTCAATCACTTGAATCTTTTCGGGGAAACGTATCTTGAGCCGGTATACAGTATAATAAATGAGTATGTGTGAGGCAGTGTATGATTTATTATTTTTCAGGGACAGGTAATTCGCAGTACGTAGCGGAGAGACTTGCAGAATATACGAAAGACACAGCGGTTTTTATTCCACAGGTATTAGAACAGATGCAGTCAGACATCATCGTTGAAGAAGGTGAAACAATAGGTGTTGTATTTCCCGTATATGCATGGGCGCCTCCCGGATTTGTCATGGACTTTCTTTCACATGTTCATGTAAATAAAAAAGCTTTTGCATACGGAGTATGTACGTGCGGGGACGAAGCAGGAAAAGCAATGGATGAGCTGCACCGTGTTTTCGCTTTTAAAAGTGCATATTCAATTACAATGCCGAACAACTACATTCCGATGTTTGATACCGACGAACCGGAACTTGAGCGCGAAAAAATAAATGTTGCAGCGCAGCGTCTGCCAAAAATTGCTGCAGGTATTGCTGCACATCGTGAGATTTTTGACGTTCACGAAGGTCCGGAAGCATCGTTCAAGACCATTATTATCAATCCGCTGTTTTCTTTGTTTGCAATGCGTACCTCTAAATTTTCTGTTGATCTTACATGTATTGGGTGCGGGGAATGTGTAAAAAACTGCCCGTTTCATGTTATTAAGTTTATAAACAATAAACCTGTCTGGGAGGAGCAGATATGCTCGATGTGTATGAGCTGCATCATGCGCTGTCCGAAACATGCAATTCAGTATGGAAGTGGCACTAAAAAACGAGGCAGGTATGTATTTTCTGTTTCACAGAAGAAACCACAGGTTGTTTTGCCTGATGGAGAGCTGAAAAATGTACAGAGTACACCGGCAGGCGTATCAGATTCATCAATTGAGTTTATACGGTCTGCCGAAATCAGAACAGTTATGAATCCCGGTGTAGTGATCCGTAAGCTTTTTTACAGGGATGGTTCGGAAAACAATTGTGTTACGGTTACGGAGACACATGTGAAACCAAGTGCTCTTCAACCGCGCCGTACACATGAGTCATCGGCGCTGATTTTATATGCACTGAAAGGCCGCGCAAAGCTGCTTTTTGCCGATGATTCGGAACAGCTTTTTACAGCAGGAGATGTTGTCCATTTTACAGGTGATGCCGTCTATGGTCTGGTAAATGCAGGTGACGACGAGTTTATTTATATTTCAGTTACCTGCCCGCCTGTAAAGCCTGAGAATACAAATCATCCGGTTTCCCTGGAGAAATAATATTTTTATTTTAGTACTGTCATAGATGTCTGCATAAGAGTGACAAACAGATAAATTTTTTTGTAGACTTCAATGCCCAGATCCTTCGGCGGATGATCTGCATAATGTTCTATTTCTTTCCAGTTGATTATCATTTCAGGGGACTTTTTTGTCTCGTCTTCAAGAAGAGATTTGACTGTTTTTCCGACAGTAATCAAATTGCGGGTGCTGTCGACTATAAATGATTTTGCCTGTTCATTTGCATCGGTAACAAGCCTGTTTATAACTCCGGCAGAATCGGTATCGTGCTGAACACGGGGAAGAAGCGTTTTTATTTTTATACCGACGGCTCCTTCTTCAGCAATATTCTGATCAAATGCAGAGATTGCGTCTGAAGCGGCAAGCAGATCATTATATGCGTTTGACATAGGGGAAGACAGTTGAGCTGACGTCCATTTTCCGCGTATAAGAATGAGTTCGCTGTATTCGCGTATATTCTTTTTTACAAATTCAAGGAGGAATCCCTTTAAATAATTCAACGGTTCATAATACAGGTAACCCCGGAGCCGTTTTTTCTCAAGATTTTCACTGCTTTGTTCGGTATAATTTTTAAGATACAGGACAACTGTTGTACCGAACAGTTTTGTAAGAAGATCATTCACCCTGCTGTTTTTTTCGGCAGACTCAAGCTTATGCATCGCAGCGGCCACTTCAAGTTTAAATTTATCAAGAAACGGTTCAACGATGTTTGCTGGTGTGTCTGTTTGTACAGATTTATAATCGGGATTTTCAGTAATAAGCTGAATCATCATTTCAAAGATTTCTGCCTTACGAATTGTCTGAAGCTTAATGACGATTTTTTTCCAGACACCTGGAGAAACAGGCTCAACACCTTTCATATCTTTCAGCATTTTCATGAGAGGAGTCCAGTCTATGTCTTTCGTTATGTTCCATGAGACCGTAATGAAGTCTTTTAAATCGTCGGCAATATATTCCCCGTTGATTTTATCAAAACGTGGGGTAGTAGTGAATTGTTTTTCAACAAGCGTAGAATCGAACTTTTTGAGCATGAAGTAAAAGTCATACATACAGAAATCTTTAAATGCAAGAATATCTTTGTATAACTGTTCTGTCATGTTAATACGATCAGTTCCGAATTCGCCTTCGAATGTATCAAGAGATTTTTTTACATGCTGAACAAGCTGATTTACTGGAACCGTTTTACTTTTTACAAAAATGGCCTCTTCTGTCAGTTCTTCTTCTATTTTGCGCTGGTTATCTGAAAGAGTGTATTCAATAACAGAACGTTTGAAAGCATTTTCATTCTGTACGTTCTGGAACATGACCTGTGCCGGCGTTACAGCTTTATAAATTTCGTATATAAGTTTCGCAAAAGCAGGGAGTACTTCATTGCTTCCTGCTTTATAGAAATGGTAATGTGATTTAGAAAGATCTTTTGCGATTGCCCGCAGTCTCCGCTTTTTTTCGGCTTCAGGATCTTTTGACCCGAAAATCGAAGCAAAGAGATTCTGAAAGAAACCGCCGCCTAATGATTCTGTCCTGCCCATAGCTCCATATTATATGATATTCTC
>JBAYAJ010000109.1:0-8172 GCA_041669845.1 Treponema sp. | reverse complement strand
CCGTTCAGGATCCGAAGCATTAACAATACCGCCGCCGGCCTGCAGATTCCATACACCTGCTTTTTTTACCGCGCATCGTATGGCAATACAAAAATCCAGTGCATTGTCTGCCGTAATATATCCAACCGCACCTGCATAAAAATTGCGCCGTTCTTTTTCAAGACCGGAAAGGATTTCTACAGCATTTATTTTCGGAGCTCCGCTTACTGTACCGGCAGGAAATGCAGAACGCAGAACTTTTACAGCCTGCTCTCCGTCAAATATCTTTCCCGTTACTTCTGAAACAAGATGAATGACATGACTGTAAAGTTCCGTTGTCATGAACCGCGTTACCTCAACTGTTCCAGCCTGACATACGCGTCCTAAGTCATTGCGCGCCAAATCGACAAGCATAAGATGTTCCGCTTTTTCTTTCGGATCGTTCAAAAGCTCTTCGCGTAGTTTTTCATCTTCAGCACTGTTCTTACCGCGTCGTCTTGTACCTGCTATCGGGTGAATTGCAGTCTTCCCGTTTCTTACCCGTACAAGACTTTCCGGTGAAGCTCCGGTAAATTGAAAATCTCCGAAATCAAGATAAAACAAGTACGGAGACGGATTTACTGAACGCAGCCGCCGGTAAACTTCCAGAGCAGGGATATCATTTTTTATCTGCAGACGGCGTGATGGAACGGCCTGAATAATATCTCCTGCACGGATACGTTTTTTCAGCGCAATTACTTTTTCAACATATTCGTCATGAGACTGCTGGATATCAGTTATTACTGTCGAGGAAAAATCTGTTTCCGGTTCTGCCATATATGAAAAATCAAGATCCACGAGGCGTTTTTTAACAATATCGACAGCAGCCTGCAGATCAATTTCATGTTCTTTATAGTTCTGAGCACATATATAAATTTTTTCCGAAAAATGATCAAACACAATAAATGTATGGCCGACGATAAACGCCGACTCGGGAATTTTCAGCGTATCGTTCTGCTTCTCAAGACGGATCGTATCGCAGTGTGCACAAAACTCATAGCTCAAATAACCTATTCCAGCGGCAGGCAGCGGAAAATCAACATCTGCACCCTGTTCAGGCCTGTTTTCTGCTGCTATTTCCTGGAGTACATCAAGAATATCACCATCTTTCATTAAATATACAGAACGCCGTTCCCCATTAACAATGAACGCTACACCGTCATCATCCTGAATAACGCGGAATGCTTCATCAAGCATAAGGATTGAATAACGGTCTTTTCCACCCGTAAAAGAAGCTGATTCTAATACTGCTTTTGCTCCGAATTTTTTTGCCAAAGAAAACGGTGTATATCGTTCGCCGGAAAGAATTTCAACAAGCATAGTGTCTCCTGATAACTGATATTACTATTTACAGTAACAATACATACTACAATATATAGTAATAATGATTCTGTCAAGAGAAACATGCTGTATATAAACCGATTTACTTTATATCCGATAAATCCGGTATTTCTTTCTGGACAGGTGCAAGTACGTATGTTCCGTCAAGCAAATACTCCCACAAAGGTTCATCATTCTCCTTCCCGTGCCAGTAATTACGCGCATACATCGCCGCTTCGTTATACGAAATATTACCAGGAACTCCTGTATACCATGACATATCGAATCTGCCAAATGCACGCCGTTCCCTGATTTGAACCTGCATTACCGTTCCAAAGTCACCATAATAATCCTCACGGTACTGATCAGCATCGAATTCATTATCGAACAAAATTACTGATTTTCCGCGCGACGGTAAGTCTGTGTCGAGTCGTCGTCGTTCTTTTTCCCATACATATTCCCAGATACATTCGCGGTCAGTATCTTTTTCGGTAATCCATGTCCTGGCACTGTCACATAACTGCTGATATGTTTTCATGTACTCAATGAGTGTTTTAATTTTTATTTCTCTGTCAATCATAAAACACCCGATATCACCGAACGAAATTGTCTGCCTGCCAGAACCAAGCGCATTTTTAAGAAAAGGAATATAAATTTCCGGAAATGTCGCAATATTCATTGCAACATCAAGTTTCACATCTTCCTTCGATGAAAAAGTTCCAATGCAGTCGAACAATTCATACAACTGGCCGGCACGAACCTTACGCCCTTTTTTTTTTGTACAAACACTGCTGTCGAGTAATTTCCCGGATGGTTCAATTAAATCGTCTACAACACAATAATACAATCTTTTGCGACCTTCTACTATTATATAATAACTACGAACTGCCTGACAGGCAATGATGAAGATTTTCTAACTAGAGTAAGGTTGAACGAGCAAAAGTTGTCTGACTTTTGCCAGTCCCTGACAATATAAATCAACCGACTCTGTCCTAACCACTGTTTTTGCAGTATATTTACTTATAAAATCTTATATTCCAGGATCAAATATGAACGAGCAATTTATAACAAACTACAAAAACTTTTTAAACAACGGGAAAACAGAACGTGAATGTGTAAAACAGCTTATCGGACAGGCAGAGCAGCATGGATACAAAGATATTTCTGCTTATCCAGTTTTAAAACCAGGCGATAAAGTATACATTCAAAAAATGAATAAAACAGTTGTACTCTTCGAAATCGGTACTGACAGACTCGATTCAGGAATGAATATTCTCGGAGCACATATCGACTCGCCCCGCCTTGATGTTAAACAAAACCCATTGTATGAAAAAGATTTCGTCGCATATTTAAATACGCACTACTACGGCGGCATAAAAAAATACCAGTGGGTAACACTTCCTCTCGCTGTTCATGGGGTTGCCTGTAAAACAGATGGTACAACGGTCGAAATAAAAATCGGAGAAGATCCAGCTGATCCCGTCTTCTGTATTTCAGATATTCTTCCACATCTTGCACAGGATCAGCTCAAAGACAAAGCTTCCGATTTTATTCCCGGTGAAAATCTTGATATTGTTTTCGGTTCAGAAATCCCTTCAAAAAACGAGAACTTAAAAGATACAAAGGACATAAAAAACAAAGATAAATGCAAAAAGGAAATTCTCAAATTACTTAAAGAAACATATGGCATTGATGAAGGAGATTTTTGTTCGGCAGAATTGGAAATTGTTCCGGCCGGATTTGCCCGCGATTGTGGATTAGACAGGTCACTTATTCTTGCCTATGGACAGGACGACCGTTCCTGTGCATATACATCGGCACAGGCTTTGTTTGACAGCAAAGCCACATTACGCACCAACTGCTGCATTTGTGTAGACAAAGAGGAAATAGGCAGTGTCGGAGCGACAGGTATGGGGTCACATTTATTTGAAAACGCCGTTGCCGAAATTATCGCCCGTATGCCTGAAGGATACAGCGAACTTACATTACGTCGCTGTCTGCAAAATTCTTTAATGCTGTCGAGCGACGTAAATGCCGCATACGATCCCATGAACAGCGGCTTGTATGACAAGGACAATGCATCGTTCCTCGGCGGAGGGTTTGTATTCAATAAGTACACTGGCAGCCGCGGAAAATCGTCTGCAAGCGATGCAAATCCTGAATTCATTGCAAAAATCCGGGACATAATGACAAAGAACAATGTCACTTTCCAGATGGCCGAACTTGGCAAAGTTGATCAGGGTGGTGGCGGCACCATTGCGTATCTTGCTGCAAAATATGGCATGAATGTGCTCGATGCTGGAGTTTCCGTACTGAGTATGCATGCACCGTGGGAAATTACAAGCAAGGAGGATATTCTTCAGGCATACAACGGATATAAAGCATTTCTTACATTGTAAGATTATGCACTTCCGCGGCAAGCAGAAGCGTGTAATCCTTCTTAACGCTAATTAATATAAGACATTAAATTCAATTGTAAAAGCGAAAGGATTCTGGCTGACTGTTTTGTGGATACGATACTTCAGTTCTGCACTAAGATTGAATGATGTATCCGCCGAAGCCAGATATCCAATATTCGGAATCATTGTTAAAACTGTCTGTAAACCGAAATAATCATAATAATTCATATTGCCGGCAAACATCTGTTCCATAAGTTCCGGTGTACTGAAAAAATCCCATGAACCACCGTCGTTATATCTAAATGCACCTGTATATTCTGCCGAAAACCGATATCGGCTTATAAACAGCAGTGTGCAAAAAGGAACTGCTTTCTGTACTTCACCTGCAAACAATATGACGGTTCCGGTATTATTCAGGAAAACCGATTCTGCAGGAAACAGTGAAGATTCTGTCTTAAATGGAAAATTGTATGTGTATCCGCAGCTGCATACATACGGCATCATGAACGGTAGTTTAATAACAATATCCGGTGAGATATTCTGATAAAAATTATTCCACGAAGGCACATTACCAGCCGCAGCAGTGTATGTTGTACGATACGACGTAGTAACCGAAAAACCTCCCTGCTCATATGTCCCGGGACCAGTCTTATGAATATTTGTATATCCGGCAGAAAACTGATTCAGACCGACAAACCGTGCGGTTATATCATCATCTTCAAGACAACCAAAAAAAGATTTCGACTCAACCGTATCTATTGAGATTTCTGCCAGACTCTGCCTGCCCTCAAATATGTCTGTCGTATTTCCGAATGTAATATATGAAATACATCCGACAGGGACTTCGGATGAAAGCTGCAGAATATTCATCGTCTGTTTATATCCAGAACGGTCAAATTCAACCTGGTCATACAGTACATAAGTAAACAACGACGTCGCTGTTCCACTTTTAAAATATGTTTTTACTGCACTACTGTTCGTTAATGGACTGTATCCGGCTGATATCTCTACTATACCGGAAGTCCACGGATTTGACGATGCGTACGTGATCCCGCACAAAAGTGGTACCGTCTTAAATTTTCCGTCTTCATAGGTATATGTCTCGTTGTCGCTGAATGGTAGAAATAATCCGCGCCGGTAATAATCAAACGGATTATATTCTTCTGCATTCTTAAGCTGCGGATATTCTATCGGTGTATTTCCGACTGTATGATCTCTGCCAGCATTTGCAGCAACTATGTTACCGGTAGAAACGGCAGGAATTGCATCATTATGTACTACAAATGAATCAAATGATATCTTCCCCGGATCAACAGTAAGAAGACGCCAGTCACAAAAAAATTTCCCCGAATATAGAACATGCCCGGTTTTAAGTACTACCGGACAATACACACCACCCGATATATCCTCCGATTGCAGTTTCATCGAAGCATCCTGCCCGGATCCAATAATAAGTTCACCAAAACGCGGCATGGAACCAGGTTTTGTCCACGAAAATGTATACACATTTGTTTCGCCGTAAGTATCTGCCAATGAAATATTTCTGATAACCATGCGGTCTACAGGTGCCTTATATTCTTCCGTTGTACCGTCAGTAATCGAATAAAAACGCATTGACCAGTTCATACCGTTCTTATATATGTATGCTACAGAACCATTTCCCCCGTCTGCAAGTGAAAATGGAACATCACCAGAAGCAAATGGAATCTGTGCAGACAGTTTTGCCCCACGGATACCCGTCCCTGCAGCATTTTCAGTAAGTGTATAAATACAGAGTGCAGTATTCTGAGACTTTGTCTTTACAGCGGCAAGATATACTCTTCCACGGCTTGTAATAATTGCAGCATCCCGGAGTCCCGTCTCGCGCATAAAATACCAGCAGTGACTGTGCAGACCATATATTCTGACTTCGTTCTTCGGTACCGCATGGTTTTCACTTGTCAGACTTACCACCACATATCTTCCATCAGTCGAAAGGACAGCACGATTCATATTCAAAACAGTGAACAGTTTCCGGCCTCTTTTATACTGTTTCTGGTTTTCATCCCATTTTGAAAACCAGAAGCTGCTGCTGTAATTATCACAGTACGCAACTCCACCAGCACATTCAGACAACGATGTATATAAAGATCCCCTGCTGTTTTCACGCGACCGTACTGTCGTCGACGAAAAGAAATCTGCATACCCGTCATTTTCAAGCGGATCCGACGGAATATCCGGAACTGCAACAGAATCTTCAAATTGTTTCCATGCGTCTTTTACCTGAAGGCCATATACAGATTTAAAAGCAAACGACTGATGAATTGTCTGAAAATTTACACACTTATACCAGAACCGTGCATATTTTTCCATACCGTAAGTTTCCTGGAGCCATAAATCAAACGCACTTCCGAAATAATAATTTTCGTTACCCGGATATTTGTCGTGCGCTCCGTATATATCGGCATACCCGGGAAATACTCCCTCAATTTTTGCCTGACGGACCATCTGTGCGCTGTAAGAATCATTCAAGCGGCCTTCCCCGCTCATGCTTTCCGAAGTAACTGCGGCACCTTCTGCATGCGAGCTTGTCATAATGAGCCAGCCGGGATTGATAGTATCACCGAAAACAGCCCCAATTGTCCGCCAGAATTTATTTTTCATATTGTAAGTAACCGCATGTGTCAGTTCATGACGAAATGTAGACAGCAGCGTATCCGAAAACACCGCCATATCTTCCGTTTCGGACGTATCATACAAGACAATATGATTATAAAATGTCGACGTAAAATATGCGTTAAACTCGTCCTGCGCAGGGGTCAGAACGACGGGAAAACGAATCCACTGCTCTGTTCCAAGCGAAGAACAGACATCTTTATAAACAGCATCAGCTTTTTCCGCCAAAAGAGCTGCAGAGCCTTCAGAATCTTCCGGGTAGATAATGTCGAACCATTCTGTTTGTACTATTTTTATATTTTTTTCTCCGGACATAACTCCATTGGCAGCAGAAACAGTAAAGCAGACAGAACAAATCAATAAAAAACCGGTAAATAATTTTTTCATAAACAGATCCCCGTACAATTATTAATAATTATTTTTTACTTCCGTATATTTTACCACGATCCATAAAACTCATATGTGCAAGTTTTCTGCCACTCACATGATCTTGCTGCTCCTGCTTTGTTTCATTGTGAGCAGTATGCTTTCTGGCAGTATGCTTTTTGTCAAATTCTTTCTGCCAGACCGGCACGGCAGGATGCAAATCGCCTTTTTTTACATATTCCAGCCATTCTGCAGGTTCTGGAATTTCAAACTTCATATGCCTGCCTGTTTCCGGATGAATAAATTCCAGCGTCCGTGCATGAAGTGCAAGCCTGCCGAACGGATCTGTCTGTGCACGGTAATTCTCATCTCCTGCAAGCGGATATCCTTTTGAAGCAAGATGTGCACGTATCTGATTTTTTTTCCCCGTATCAAGACTAAGCTCAAACATGGTATGAGTCGGACCCCGTTCCAGCACTTTAAAATGGGTACGTGCCTCGACCGTCCTGAATTTCGACTTTCCGCCGGAATGGTCAAGATGGCGTTCATAAATTGACATTTCTCTGTCAGTTTTTTTCCCATGACACGGGTTTTCTGACGGTTCGTCTCCTGTCTTAGGAACAAAACCAACGTTATATGCATTATATGCAAGAGGATTATCTATTATACCGTAATCGGGTAGCAGTCCGTTAAGTGGATTTTCTGCAACTGCACGATATAATCGTTCAATTACCATAGTCTGCCACGTATTCATTATTTTCCGCTGGATGTGTTCGGTCACTGCAAACATCATCACACCTGATGTATCCCGGTCAAGCCGGTGAACAACAAAAGGACGGTGTCCTGCTGCATATGTTCCGTTTTTCCGCATAAGCTGTTCCAATACTGCAATAGCAGTACGAGCATGACTACCAGGATACGGGACAGAAAGCATCCCTGCCGGTTTGTTAATTACTACAATTGATTCATCCTCATATAGAATTTCAATTTTTTCACGACCGAAATCCGATTTATGTTCCCGTTTGTATTGTGTGCTGGCTTTTTCCATACTATTCCTTTATTATTGGTCACCTGCCGGTTTAATAATGAGGGGGCTTCCTGTTAGGGATTTCCTCAAGACTGTCAGATAAATCCTGCAGCCTTCCCGACATAAGTTTATTTTCCTGCTTCAGAACATCAATCTGCTTCGTCTGCACCACAGACACTTCCTGCAGCTGATTGACAAAGTCTTCAAGATAAGCAAGTTTTGTTTCTAACGTAATTATACGACATTCAGTTTCTTTATCCATCATATTCCGCCATTGTATCTTTTTCATTATTTTATGTACAGTTTTTCAGTAGTTATGATATACTATAAAATGGGGTCTATGAATGAAAAAAAATAAATTCTTTATATTGGCAGCTACAACGTTGT
>JBAYAJ010000108.1:0-8250 GCA_041669845.1 Treponema sp. | reverse complement strand
GGATCATCGACCTTTAGCGAACCGTAAGGTTTATGCTCGGATATCATAGTGGTCAATACCGGTCAAGCCCGGACTCTGTTTTTTTCTGTTCTTTGATATTGACAAAATGCTCACCATATCATTGCTTAACCTGTATTTTCGTGCCCGTAGGGCTTGGCGCATTTTGTGCGTAAGGAGCGCAGAGACAGCACAAAATATGACAAAGAAAATATCAGGTTGAAGCAGTTGTTAGGTTTTTATTTTATATTTATCCACTCTAGTATATCATCCATGCTAACAAACTTTCCGCTCACGGTTGACCTTGCTCTTTTTGAATCTGACCATTTTCCGAGTATATACTTATATTGTTCTTGAAACTGTTTTCGTATGTGATTTAGCGTTTCTTTTGCTTCTTCTTCGGTCATTGATTTTACTTTGATTTCGCTTAATTCAAATAAATCCATAAGATATACTCCTCAATTTCAGTTTAGCTTAATAGCCAAAATGCATACCATGATAAACTCGCATTACTCTTGATATTCACTGATTACCATTTATAATTCTAGTTGTATCACTTATAGTTCCTGTCATACACAGTCATAACAGTGCCTTTTCCCCACACAGTTGTTGATATGTATATTTCCTTTTCCAGATTATTCCATACATACCAATTACGTTCCCAGGAAACTAGATTACTACTTGGAGAATGCTCCGGAAAGATATATGTTTCTTTTCCATAAGTATTATAAACCTTGTCCAAAAAAACTTTGATGTTCGTTTCATAAGCAATAAAAACGGCATATAAACTATTTTCATAGAAGTAAAAAATGATATTTTCATCTGCATCTTCCATATAAGGTAAAGATGAATACTTATAGATCAAGCATTTATCACATTGCAAAAACTTTTGGTTAAGTGTTGCACATGTTCCAAAATCTGTAAAAACTTCAAATTTAGTATAAGTAGTTACCTGCCCTTTCTCTTTACCTAACGTTTTCGCTGCATATTGAATAACTTGGTCTACTGACATACCTGACGTAAAGCCATTCCACAGTTCTAGAGCAGAAACTTGTGTAACAATGACAACTGCAAACAAAGAAAAAAACAATCGTTTCATTTTAAACTCCTTTTTCTAAGACTTGTCAGATTAATAAGAATAACGAACTCATACTAATTTAAAAAATGTCTTCTTGTTAAGTTTTTTTGAAATATATCATACTATCTAAATTATCCTCAGAGGTTTTCTTTTGCTTAATAAAATACCAGTCGCGCGAATCATTCATCAGTGAAACCCATACAAATAAGCCAAAACACTTACCTGATGCACCATAATCTCTCTTGCACGCCTTTTCATAAATCGCTTGGAATGGTGTTCCTTCCCATTTATTTCCAGGAATCCATGCAGAGACATTTACATCTTTATTATCAGTAAGTTTAGTAATTTCTTTATTAATCTCATGAATCTCCGATTTACTTAATCTTGAAATCCATATTTCATAGTCGTCATGATGAGGAATAAACGTGATTAATGAACCATCAATTGTATAAAGCATAAGATAACCTCCTTGTTATGCGTTAATTATTTTATCCCAACCGATATTTTGACATTGCTGTTTTAATTGTTTAGCAGTTGCATTAACCAACAGAACCGAGTCAAAATCATCATTTTTATCAAAGCTATTTAGTAAAAGTTTTATTGCGGCTGAGTCAGCCCGTCCGATCGAAGACCATCGTTGAATGGTTTGTGTATGAACGTTTGCTCTTTTAGCAATACTTTCATATGTTTCGTATGGGAAAAAAGTCTTTATACTAGAAAGAATTTCCTTGGGATTTGTGCAGATTTCTTTTCTACCTTGTAAAACATAAACAGGATCTTGTAATTTGGTCATACATACATATATACTGCATGTAGCGTTAAATGTCAAGCATTTTATTGCGCCGAAGGCGTCAACCTAACATGCGCTTAACCTGTAATTCTGGTCGCGCAGCGATTGGCGCGTTTTGTGCTTGAGAGAGCGAAGCGAACGGCACAAAACGTGCCAAAAGAATTATCAGGTTGAAGCAGTTGTTAGACGAATTTTTCAACAATAAATAAATATCTTCCATCAAGACTTCTATCATGATGGATACATTCATTCATTCTGTTTTCAAAAATACTCATTGCTTTTTCTTCAATAAAGTCTTTTTTTAATTCCATTAGAACTTTATATTTTAAATTCCAATGTTTTTTATTCATTTCATATAACCGTATTCCTTTATATTTTATTCTATGTGTTACTAAGTATTCACCAATTATTGTCTCTTCAGGCATAGTTTCTGATTCATTAAATCCTTTTATACCCGTTCCCTGATCAGAGAAAATTACTATTTTTCCATTTTTAGAGAGCGATTTACTGATTACTTCCAAATAATCACAAAAATTGTCAATAAAATAATGACTATCTATTAATAAAACACAATCAAATTCATTAGTATATTTCCTGAAAAAATCAACATCACTGCATATATAGTTAATATTCTTATTTATGTTGTTTTTTTTTGCAATTTCAATTCCTACTTCTGAAATATCAACTCCTATTATTTTACAATTTGTTAACTGACAAATATATTTCGTAATAAAACCAGGTCCACAACCAAAATCAACAACCTTTTTTGAATCATCCAAATTAACTTCATTTAATAATAGTTTTATTTGCTCAACATCCGTCATTCCATGTTGGCATAAATCAATCCCATAAACCTTTTCACAAAACTTTGAGTGAGCTTTACTGTTTAGTGCCTTGGAATAAAAATCATTATAAAAATCATTAACCTTCATTTTTTTCCTATGCGGCTTATGCCGTCCGTCTAACATTTATTGTACTGTTCAGTATAACATCAATATTCCTACAAATCTGTCAGTATAAGATACTTTATAATCTTAGTTATTCCATTGTAATGTCAACAAAAATACATTCCATACAAGCTCGTATACAGATTCTAAGTAATATCTTAATTTCCGTATTACTATCTGTCAAGTTGATTTTGTTCTTCTGAAGGAATTTTATTTTAAAACATGTGTACAAATCATGAAGGAGATCAGACGCCGCACAAATGTCGCAGGTTTTTTTCCCGACGGCTATTCCGCACTGATGCTTGTCTGTTCGCGGCTCAGGTATATCACGACACATTCATGGGGAGTGCGCCGGTATATTAACATGAATCTGCTTTCTGAATCATGCGGAAACGATTCAGAAGCTGATATAGCATAACCTGTGTTTAATCAGGATAAAATGTGCACAAGATCATTGACAGTATCAGCATTTCTGAAAGAGGTTCAGAAATGCTTTGATGAAGTTTAGAGGTAAAGGGTAAATATAGGCGTTACCGTCGTAAGCGGTGCCCATCGCTTACAGAGCTCGGCTATTCGCCTCGGTGCTATGCACTGGCCTTTGGCCAGATAGTGTAGAATGAAGTTCGCAATTTGGCAGTTGAAAAAAGCCATTGAAAATTCCACAATGTTGGTAACCACACTAACAAAAGAGGAAAAGACAATGGCCAAGACAAAGGATACAACATTTTTTGAAAACAAACTACTGGACTTTGTGACAGCACAGGATCCGATGCTTGAGATGATGCAGTGGATGATGGACAAGTTCATGGAACTCGAAGTCGCCCACAAGACAGGAGCAGAAAAAGGTCTGCATGCGGAAAGCCGGACCGGCTACAGGAGCGGCTACCGTGTCAGACGATTTGACACCAGGCTCGGGACAGTGTATCTTTCCGTCCCCAAACTGCGGCAGGGAGGATACATTCCATTCTTTGTCACCGAAAAGAAACGCAGCGAGCAGGCACTGATACAGGTGGTGCAGGAATGCTGGATGAACGGCGTCTCAACAAGGAAGATCGAAAACATCGCAAAGAAGCTCGGAATTGAAACACTGAGCGCTTCGGAAGTCAGTGAAATCAACAAAGGGCTGGATGAAATGATAGCCGAGTTCAGAACCCGCAGGCTGGAATCGGAATATCCTGTAATCTGGGCGGACGCCCTGTATGAAAAGATCCGTGACAATCACAGGATCACAGGCAAGGCGGTGATGGTCATAAAGGCTGTGAATCTTGAAGGAAAACCGGAAATTTTAGCTGTCGAGCCTATGGAAAACGAATCAGAGGAGACATACTCTGCGCTTTTCAGAGGTCTCCAGGAAAGAGGGCTTGAGAAGGCGTGGCTTTGTGTTTCTGACGCACATAAAGGACTTCAGGCGGCGATAAGGAACTGCCTGCCTGGAACGACATGGCAGAGATGCAAGGTTCACTTCATGCGGAATATTCTTGCTTATGTTCCGCAGAAGGAAAAGGAGGCTGTGGGTTCCCGTCTCAAGCTTATCTGGAAGGCGCCGGATGAGAACTCCGCGCGGGAGCTGAAGAATGGTTTCTGCACGGAGTTTGAAAAAAAATATCCCAAAGCCTGCGAATGTCTTGAGAAAGGCTTTGAGGATTCAATCCAGTTCTATGCCTTCGGGGAGCTGGACGGCAGGAAGATTTCAAGCACGAATACGCTAGAAAGGCTGAACAGGGAAATTCGCAGGAGGTCGTCGGTGGTAGGAATTTTTCCGAGCACCGATTCTTATATAAGGCTGATTACAAGCTATCTGCTTGAATACACGGAGGACTGGCAGACAGAAAAGGCGTACATGAATGCCGGCTCAATCCAGAGCCAGAAGGAAATATTGTTTAATGCAGCATGAGGAAATTCAGAGGCTTTTTAAAACGAAATTGCGAACATCTATGGACACAATCTATTTTTCCTGCAGAAGGAAAAGACAGCGTCGATCTTCCTTCAAATACGGCTCTGGCGCCGAGCTCTTCTTCGATTCTCAGTAGGCGATTGTAGTTGGCCACACGTTCCGTTCTTTTATCTGGCAGGTGTTCAGTGCAACTGCAAGATCGACGATCGTCGTATCCTCTGTTTTGCCGGAGCGGTGTGAAACGATGACTGCGTATCCTGCTTTCTGTGCGGTTCTCACAGTCTCGACAGTCTCAGATACGGTGCCGATCTGATTCATCTTTATCAGAATTGCATTCATTCTTATGTCCTCCTTCCGCAAACGGAAAAACAATTGCTAGCATCATCTTGAGATTCTCCTTTGCATACACTGCGACAGGAATGCCTGCCGGCATGATAAGCATCTTGCTTACAATCGGTGCCAGTACAACTCTCTCTTCGTCCGCGAGTTTCAGGACCCCATTCTGGCATTATTTTTATGTCATGATACACCGCGTGCCTCCTTTATTATCACTGATATTTCCAGTATTGGGAATTAATTTTCTCCGAGTGCATACAGTGCGGCTCCAAGAGCACCGCACAACTGTGCTTTGTCTGATATGTGCAACTTGATTCCAAGCTGCAATTCAAGCGCAGTAACAATTCCGCCGTTCTGTGCGACACCGCCCGTCATCATCCATTCGTTCTGTGTGTGAAGTCGCGATGCAAGCGACGCAACTTTTGCCGCGACAGATTTGTCTATGCCGTGCACAATGTCGTTCACACTCTTGTTCTGCGCGACAAGCGATACGACCTCCGATTCGGCGAATACCGTGCACATACTGCTTATGGTAATGTCCTCGCGGCAGTCCATTCCGAGCCTGCTTATTTCGCCGAGCGACATTCCGAGCGCGCGGGCCATCGCTTCTATAAAGCGGCCTGTTCCCGCGGCGCACTTGTCATTCATGACGAAATTTGAGACGGTACCGTTATCGTTCAGTACGATCACTTTACTGTCCTGCCCGCCGATATCTATGACAGTCCTGACTGACGGTTCAAGAAAGAAAGCGCCTTTTGCGTGGCACGAAATTTCGGTAATGCTTTCGTCTCCTGTCCTGATGTATTCGCGTCCGTACCCTGTGGTCACGACATTCGCAATGTCGTCGTAATTCAGGTGTGCTTCATCAAGCGCAAGCTGAAGGCATTTCTGTGCGCCTTTTTCCGCTCCTGCGCCTGTTGCGATGATTGACTGCGCGACAATATTCCTGCCACGGTCAATGACGACGACGTCGGTACTCGTTGAACCGCTGTCCATTCCGACAAAATATTTTTTACCCGTTGCATTTTTTTTCGTACCCACCGTCTTACCCCTGATTGTTTCCGCAAACGCCTCGATACGCGTTGAAAGCTGCTCCTTGCTCTGTTTTGTAAAATCGCTTTCTATCTTAAGAATCGGTATGTGTATTTTGTCCCGTATATCCGCGTATTCCGCACCGTAATAGTCGCAGAACTTGATCGTCAGATATATAATACCGCGGAGAGCCGGATCGTTCCACAGCGTCCGCCGTCCGGTGTTGTCGTTCATGCGCTGGCACGGCACCTGCTGGAGAAGGGCAGCAGCGTATTCATTATCAGATGCACAAATCATTGTTACTCACGGGATTTTCCGCTGTCATTCATTTTCTTTTGAAATAGCAACCTCTTCTCCTGGCTTTATAATAAGCGATGTTCCCGCAGGACACAGTCCCGCAAAAACAGCGCCGGCTTTTAACTCAAACAGTTCGCCCGGCTTCGTATGAATCGGTACGGAATGCTTTGCGCCGACATACGACGCGCACTTTGCAGCCTCTCGCACATCCATGTTGTACACGCCGTCGCACGGATAAAATGCATAGTCAATTTTCATCAGCGGCAGCTTCGTCTTCATGTCTTCTGTGAGCGACGTATCTCCCGCATGGTACAGCATCGTTCCGTCTTCGAGCGTAATGACAAATCCCACGCACTCGCTTTTGGGATGATTCCTGTTGTATGCCTGAGCAGCCTGAATTTTAATACCGTCTGCTTCAATTGATTTGTATATGCCCGAGACAAGCATATCTTTTGCGCGGAGTATGCGGCACGTCTTTTTCTGAGTGACAAGCCCGACATTATTGTGATCCTGATGCTCGTGCGTAACGAGAATAATATCCGCAGGCACATCGTATCCTTTTCCTGCAAACGGATCGATATACACGACAACGCCTTTTGACGTCGTGAGCCTAAAGCTTGCATGCCCCTGATACAATAGTCTTGACATACCTGTACCTTCTGCAAAAAGAAATTGAGCACCGTATACTGCAACAGCAAGAAATGCAATCACGAGCGCAGCAAAACGTTTTATAAGCATACGGCAATTATACATCAAACAGTAACCGCAATGCATTTTTTCGCAGTATACGCCCTTTTTGCAAACGGTTTTTCCTACAGCCTCGCAAGATGTTATTTCATTTACTGCTTGAGCAGCAGTGCAATAAACTGTTCAGCTTCTCTTGAACGATCATTGCTGCATTCAATCGTATAACACACTTGATTATTAATCCACGAATACTGGCAATAGCGTTCGGCGGTATACTGCATAGTACCAGTTTCTCCTCCCGTTACAACAGCCCAGAACAGTTTTTTGCTTACAGGATACTTCAGCGGTATAGTTTCTGAACGTATTAAACCGGACAGCTCGTTATTTTCTTCATTTTTTTCCTTTTCTGCCGCAATAGTAATTGCCTGATCAGAAAATATATCTTCCATCGAATAGGAGGCTTCTACAGATTTTGTTATTTCTCCTTTTACTGCTGATTCAATCAGCAGTGTTGATACTCTTTTATATGCATTTTCTTTTCCAACCTTATGCGGAAAATTTATTTTAAAACCGGTCTCTCTTGATAAGTTACGCATACTTTTATTATTTCTGTTTTTATACGTTTGAACCGGAAGCAATGCAAGCATTTTTTCTTTTTCAGCCGGTGTTATTGATTCCATAACAATCCGCGGTTTGCCCGCCCCCTCTGTAAAACATAATTCAGGCTTTTCGTTTTCGTTCATGATGTTTTTCTTTACATTCTCGAAAAACCATGCGGCTTCCGATTCAGAGAACATATCTGCTTCTGATTCTGTCATCTCTCCTATTGAAGAAGCGCCATTATGAGTATTCCATAAAATGCAGAATGATGAAATTTTCCGGCCGGCATTTTTCAAAGCAAGATTCTCTCCGTCTATCACATAATCTCTGTTCTCCACTGCAGGTTTGCTGTTTACAAAAACAAATGCCGGCATTTGACTTGAATCATAGTCATGAAGAATAAATGAAGGAGGATCTGCCGGTTTCCCTTCAACATGAAACACAGATTTTTCGAATGGAATATTATTTTTCACTGCTGTCCAATTAACTCGGACACCCTTTTTTAAAGTTAAGATCCTTGCTATAATAATTCTACTACAAACCACTATAAAACAAGGACTTAACTTCATGTATAAATCTACTACAATTCTTT
>JBAYAJ010000107.1:0-8336 GCA_041669845.1 Treponema sp. | reverse complement strand
GCTGGTCATTTTGTCGAACCCGTTCTGGCTGGCTTCTGTCGCTTTTTCCGACAAAAGGCTTGCCTGCCGCGTATTACCAAGGTTCTGCTTTACCATTGAAGAAAGTTCTTCCATAGAAGATGTAGTTTCTTCTATACTTGACGCCTGTTCCTGTGCACCGTTCGCGATTTCCTGAGATGCCGTCGACAGCTGTGTGCTCGATATACCTATCTGCGACGAACTGTCCGACAGGCTGTTTACCATCTTCGTCACGGGTTTCGTGATACTCCGAGTTATCATCATAGCCAGTGTCAGTGAAACTGCCAGCCCGATAAGTATTGCCGCAATGATTACGGTAACTGACAGAGATGCTATCGTTATACTCTGATCGTACGCAACCTGAGCATCCGAAATTTGTTCAGTTACAAGCTTCTCCACTGAAGGTTCCAGTTTTTCTGTCTGTATCGGAACAATAATAGTTTTCAGATATTTATCGGCACCGATTAAATCATTTTTTTCAATAAAGTTAAATACATTAAGTCCCTTTTCACCAAATTCTTTCCCTGATTCTTTTACAGTCTGAAGCAGCGCTTTTTTTTCTGCAGAATTTATATCCGTCGTTTCATAATTTGCAACAGCATCGTTGAAAGACGTAAATCCGTTGGAAAACTGTTTTTTCGATGCTTCCGTTTGTTCTTCAGTTCTTCCCGTTGTATTTGCATCAAGCAATATACTTCTTCCATTCAAAATGGCAATTTTTATATCCTGTGCATATTGAACTCTAAGAACGGACTTATTATACATATTCTTCGCAAGTCCGCTGACCTGCTTTGTTGTATACAGCCCGATGCATCCAATCGCAGCCGCAACACCGGAAATAACCACTGCCATTGTTATAATTCTGAATCCTATTCCCTTTTTCTTCATATTTTCTCCCTACAGATTTCATGAGAAATCTGTTACTTATCGGCAGATGGCACACCGCTTCTGCCAGTCGATAAAACTCTCCTGTTTCAATTCATATTTTCCTGCTTTTTTGTTTCTATTTGTGCTTCTGCCGTTTTTTTTACCACTGTAAGTTCTTCTTCACTGAGTACTTTCAAAACATCAAGCACTATTTTAATTCCTTCCGGAGTATCGGCCACTCCGCGTATATATTCACTTTTTATCCGCGCATTTATATAAGGAATCTTTGACAGTTTTTCCTCAGGTATGCTCACTACATCCTGTATCGAGTCCACGACGACGCCCAGAAGCATACTCTCACTCTCTGATGCAATTTCCACCACGATGATGCATGTACGCTTGGTATACTCCCGGAAATCAAGTCCGAACTTAAGCCGCAGATCTATCACTGGGATGATCTGCCCTCTGAGATTTATTACACCCCTGATAAAAGCAGGAGTCCGTGGCAGCGGTGTTATCGCTGCCATTCCCATGAGTTCCTTTACTTTCAGAATGTCGATGCAGTAGCTCTCGCTGTCCAGAGTGAAGCTTAAAAAACGTGCTCCGTTCAGCAGTTTCCGCTTCGTCATCTCCATTTATATACCTCCTTGTATATTCCGCTCCGCAGTATTAAGAGTTTTTCATAGATTTATAATCATAAAACCGATACTTATACCACATCCCTGTGAGGGTACCGGTTAATAAGAAATATCATAATGCGGTATTCGCTCCGAAAGTTCATCGGATTTTTGAATACATTCTGTTTATACTAAACCTGATAAATCGATAATGTCATTGATTTAAATCAACCTGATTTATATCTTTTCACAATATATAAATTAATCTGTATTTTTGATGCGGCTTAATGTTTCAGGAGTAATTCCCAGATATGAAGCAATATCCTGTCCACTAAGATAATTGGATGTATTACTTTCGTTCTGAATAAAATGTTTATATCGTTCCTTTGCATTATCAGTCAAAAGCAGCATGACATGATTTACAAGTCCACTGAGCCGCTTTTTTTCAAGATAATACAAAAACTCAAAAGCATGTGGATCAACAGCTGCTCTCCGTTTAAACAAGTTCTGGTTGATTACCAAGACTTCACAAGGGACAACAGCTTCAATAATAATCTCATACCCGGAAGGATCCGTGGAAAAATTTAAAGAATCTATCATGCTTCCGGATTTCAAATATTCCAGTGTATATTCATGACCGGAAGGAGTTCCGTAATAAACCCGGAAAATTCCCTTAAGAATAAATCCGAATGTCGGCAGGAGCGTTCCATATTCAAAAAAATGATCACCTGCAGAATAGCAGTAAAGTCTTCCATTAGTGTTCAAATACCTGAACAATTCATTCATTCCAGCAATGGTACCGTCACTTTCAACAGAAAATGCCTGAAAATTTTCAGAGTACACATTTTTTTCTTTTCTACTATTATTGTACGCGGGGAAACAGGCTCCACCGGATGTATCCTGTATAACAGTAACATACTTGATTTTTGTTTCGTCTAATTTAGAGGAAGCAATATGAACTTCCAGTCTTTTCATACTGCCGTCTGCAATCCGATGGACTGTATGAAATATTTCCTCTGTCCCGTTTCCATTGCCTTCTCCGTTATCAAGCTGTGACCTGATAACGGAGGAACGACTCATACTTATTTCATAAATTGTTTTTTGAACAAATTGTCGTCGTGACCAGCCGTAAAAACGTATCGCTTCATCATTTACCTCCAATATTCTGCCGGTAGCACATTCCACAATCATTTTTGCAGGGCTGCCAGTAAAAAAATAGTCATAATATGGTAAAAGCTCATGTATATACTCATATGCGGTCTTATGAGCAGATTCTGCAGAAATGACGATATGGGATGTATTCCGGGAAAACTTACATATATATTCTTTACAGCTGGATCCCGTATCTAATGTGATACTTACAGATTTCCCTGTAGTCCATACGGTATTACAGGCAGACAGTATGGTATCAAAATGCTGATAGAAAACATGTGACAAAAGAGTAGTATGTTTAAGCATTCTGATCTTCGGAAATTCACATACAAACGACTGGTTTGCCTCAATAAACTCAAGATCAATAATTTCATCATTCATATTAAACAGAGGTTTAAAACTACACTGCATCTGACCGGAATAACTGACGGAACCGACTATACTGCCAGATTGCTCATACGTATCCGAAAAAGTTTTTCTCTTATCTGCAAGAAAAGTCCGGAACATTTCCTTATTTTTTTCCAGAAGCATCAGCCCTGTATCTGTAAGTACAGAAAGAACTACACGATGGTCAGAACTTTTAATTTTTTTCTGCAGGATATTGCGGCTTTTCAAATCGGATACCATTCTTGATATATCGAGTACTGACATATCAAGATTTTCTGCCAGACTGCTTATAGAACTTGAACCATTATTTTCAATGTACAAAAGCAGATATAATTCCTTCCATGAAAGGAAACGGGGTTTATATGTTTTCTTTTGAAGCATATTAAAATATGAGAAAATTTTAAAAAGTTCAGGAATCTGTCCACTATCGTCCTTCGTATTTGTAACTTTATCTGGTACGGAAACCACCTGCGGTACGGGACAGGAAGAGAAAAAATCTGTAATATCAGCACCTATCGCGTCAGCGAGCCTGAAAAGAACAGAAAGCGTAGGAATTTTCTTTTTTGTTTCTATATAATATATATAACTACGGGATATATTTGCTCTTGTTGCAAGCTCTTCTATTGATATCTTTTTTGAGACACGCAGGCCGCGTATTCTTTCAATAACATCTACGACTCTCACATCTTTTTTGTTGCTCACATGGTCTCTCTCTATAGTTAGCTAAAGATTTAAACAATCTCCCTTTTTTACAAACAGTTTAGTTGCAAATTAAAAGGTTCGCGACTCTCTATAGAGAGTCTTTATCTTAAGGATGAGCAGATGTCGGAATGTCGATCCCTGCACCATATAATGCAAAATCACCGCGACAAGGATCATCTGGCCATACCTGTCTGAGTACACTGGTCAGCATACGTGCTGTTTTCGCCGTTCCGGGACTTTTTGGAGGGATAAGTCCGAGTTTTACAGCCTCATGCAGAACATGCGTATCGAGTGGAATAATTAAATCGGAAGAAGTATACCATGTCCATAAACCGGCATCGACAGGAGAGTTTCTGCGCACCATCCAGCGCAGAAACATATTCACACGCTTGTTAGCCGACTGTGCAGTATGAGACACCGCACGACACTTTGAAAAAACTTCAGAAACAACGCCAGCAAGTTCAACTTTCTTCCCCTCACACTCTGTACAGGTTTCTGTATAGCGGTGTTTTATATACGTTCCTAAAGTTTTCTCATCGGACAGTATTTTTTGAAGCACGGCAAATACATCACGTATATCATCGTATGAATAAAAGCGGTAGAATTTTTCACATCCTCCCGGAAACTGTTGTTCCCATACACCGCTTTTTATCCACTGAGCAGGATGCATACCAGCCAGAGAAAATATATAATCAGCCTTTTTCATAAATAAATCGCGGCGTCCAAACGATAGTACAGACATGATAAATGCAGCGGTCTCGATATCTGCAGGAGATTTATATTTACATAGTATGCAGCTCGGATCGCTTTTGGGAAAACTGCATGTCTCATATTTATCTGCAAGCTGCCGGAGAAGACGTATTGTTTCTAATGAAATTTTACTGTTACTTACCATATTTTAAAAATAGCGAAAACATTTTAATTTGTATAATAGAAAAAATCTATAGTTCTGATCTATATCTATACATCATTCAGCAGCATATTGATCAACCAGTTGTGGTACTATGTAAATACCAACTGTACACAGGTATAATCAGCGTTTTATCTTTCAAAAAATGATAGTCTGGTATATACTTTGCAGACTATCATATGAATCATGGTATTAAAATCAGAAAAACTCTTTCTCTTATCTTTCTTATATGTATCTGTATTTTTTTGCTGTTTTTTTATTCGCTTCCGGTACGCGGACAAAAAGACGTTTCAGAAGAAGAACAGCGCACACTGCAGCATGTCCCGTCCTTCTCTGCTGCAGATTTTCTTTCAGGCAGATACCAGAAACAGGCAGAAGATGCCGTTTCAGACCAGCTGCTTTTTTCTGCTGAAATAAAATATGGTGTAAAACAGGTTCAGAATGCCTTAACAGGGATAACGGCCAAGCTTGTACAGACTGCAAAAAGAAAGATGCCGGCTGATAACTCCGACAGCGGTGTTGTTGAAAATAAAACTGACATTCAACCGCATTACACATATACTGAAGTAGTTGCAGATAAAATTTATAAACTTGATGATTCTGGGTATCTTGTACAAAAACCTGTTGCACCTGACCAGTTTATCTACACTGTTTACGACCCTGCAATGTTGAAACGAGTGACATTTCCGAAATATCTGTACTTTATCAACACAAGTATTTCCGTAGACTTTAACGATATGAACAAATATAATGCGTTCAAGTATATAAAAAACATGTTTCCTGCAATGACCGGATATGCCGAATTAACGTTCAAATCTTTTGAAGAATACAAGAAATATTTTTACCAGACAGATCATCACTGGAACTATAATGGTTCGTATACAGGATATACGCAGATCATGCACATGATGGAAGGCGGTTCAGTTATATTGTTAAAACCGCTCGGCATTCATGTATACGATGTCATTTACAATGGCTCTCTTTCACGCGATAATCTCCTGAAATGTTCAACTGAAAAATTTACAGTCTTTAACTTCGCCGTTCCGGAATATGAAACATGGATAAACGACAAAAAAGCAACATACGGCCAGCGTTCAAGGTATGTATCTTCGACAGAATGTCCGAACCATACGTATTCGAATCATTATGGATTATATTATGGAGATGATTACGGAAAAGTCGTTTACAAATTCAACAATCCTGATGCAGAAAATATTCTTATTCTTGCAACATCTTTCTCAAATGCGATTAACGAACTTATCGCAAGCCACTACAACGAGACTCACGTTCTTGATTACAGACACTATCCGCAGATATATGGGAAACAAATCGACGTACAATCGTATATGGAAAACAATCATCTGTCAAAATTGTTGATTATAGGAGACCTTCCTTCGCTGGGATTTCAAAGGAAGAAAAAATAAGATGTTATTCAGCAGTATGATTTTTATTTTTGTTTTTCTCCCTGTTTTATGCGTGTGCTATTATGTCATTAGGAGCAGAACATACCGGAATGTTCTGCTGTGCGCCTTTTCACTGTTGTTTTATGCATGGGGTGAACCGAAATATATTATTCTTATGCTTGTTTCAATTACTGCTAATTATTTATTTGGTACCGGTATTGAAAAAAACTGTTCTACCGGCAGTAAAAAATTACTGCTTATAATGGCGGTCGTATACAATCTGGCTGTGCTGGGATTTTTTAAATATGCCGTTTTTTTTATACGAAACATTAATATGATCTGTCGCACTTCCTTCACTTTTTCTGCCTTACCGCTGCCAATTGGGATCAGTTTTTATACATTTCAGGCTCTTTCTTACATTATTGACGTATACAGGGGAAAAACCCATGCTCAGAAAAATTTCCTTAATCTCATGCTGTATATTGCACTCTTTCCACAGCTTATAGCAGGACCTATTGTCCGTTATACAGATATTGAAAATGAAATTAACAAACGTCAGGAATCTTTCGAAAATTTCACAAAAGGACTTGAACAGTTCATTGCAGGGCTTGCTGCAAAAGTCATTATTGCCAACAATATGGCTGTCATCGCGGATTCTGTTTTCGGTAATTACAAAGATGCTGGTGCCAGTATCCTCTGGATTGCCGCATTGGCATATACATTCCAGATTTATTTTGATTTTGCAGGATACAGCCGGATGGCCATCGGTCTTGGCAGAATGTTCGGTTTTCACTTTCCTCAGAATTTCAACTATCCGTATATTGCAGATTCCATTACAGATTTCTGGCGAAGATGGCACATCACACTTTCATCCTGGTTCAGAGACTATGTATACATTCCTTTGGGAGGAAACAGATGCTCACGTACAAAACTTGCCCGAAACATTATCATCACATGGATGCTCACCGGATTCTGGCATGGCGCCGACTGGAATTTCGTTCTCTGGGGATTCTATTATGCGGTACTGCTGTTAATCGAAAAATTATTCACCGGCAGATTAATAAGACTGCTTCCAAAATATGTAACAATTCCAGTCACACTTTTCTTTGTTGTTATCGGCTGGATACTATTCCGTATAACAAATATTGCCGATATGTGTACAGTGCTTCATCGTATGTTTACACCCTCCGTCTTTTCTGCACGACAATATGCATCGGAACATGCTGCCGTCATGAGCAGGATATTCTTCTTTATTCCGGCAGTTATTGCATCATTGCCCGGCTTAAAAACCGTATACTGGAAACTTCACGCCCATACGGCGGGATTTGTACTTGAACTGTTCTGCATTATCTGTCTTTTTATAATTTCAGTATGTATGCTTGTCGCTTCGACATACAATCCTTTTATTTACTTTCGATTCTGATCTATTGTTAAAACTTATTTTTCTGAACTATGCCAGATACCGTCCCGATCCTCTGGCGGATTGGCAATGAATGACCGGCTTTTTTCTTAAGAAACGGTCACCAGGGTATTATATCCGATATACAGGTAATATTTTGCTTTTAAATTCTCCATCCGCAAACCTGGTGACAGATGTGTCCGGCTGAATCCCGTCTTCTGCCCTGATTCTTTGATTTTTCATTTCGTGCGATAAGACTGCTGCAAGTGCATCCTCCGAGCACATTATTATTCATCACTATCAGCTCCTTTGAATTTACCGTCGCTGATGAACCAGACAATATCTCTTGTGCTTATACTGTTTTTTTCCATCCTATCCACAGCAATATAATCAGCATTTCCCGTTTTTTTATATTTATTTTCAACTTCCGATTTAAATCCTTTTCCGGCAACTTCATCTGCATCAGCAGACACACGGCTGCCTTTTGCAAACAGAAAATTACTTATGCAAAAAAGCAGCAATAATGTCAATTTTCTTTTCATTAATGACTACCTGTGTCATTTGTGTAAACTATATTTGATTCTTTGTTTAATTGGAAGACGTAATATCTGCTGTATGCGCGTAATATAAAACATACCGGATATAGTTGATTCAGTAAAAACCAAATATCTGTATCCGGCAGGGATCAGCGTTTTTTTAGTAAGTTTTTTTCATTTTTCAATTCAAGCTGTCTTCGTTCTCTTTTTTCTTATCCAAGATATGTTTTATAAAAAATATAACAAGAACAATTACTGCTATAACTAAAATAATAATCAGAATAATAGTAAGTACTGGAAGTCCCGACTTTGCGTTCTCCACTTCAGGAGCAGCTGACTGAACTT
>JBAYAJ010000106.1:0-8341 GCA_041669845.1 Treponema sp. | reverse complement strand
ATACGGAATGCAGTGTTTACGGTATCCCCAAGAACATCGTAAATATATTTACGTATGCCGATAATACCCGCCACCACATCGCCTGAACTGATTCCGACTCTCATTTTCCATTTTATTTCAGCGGATTTATTTCGTCTGTTTAAATAGTTCAGGCATTCTATGCCTGCATTTACGATTTTTCTGGCATGATCCGGGTCCTGTTCCGGTAAACCGCATACAGCCATGTATGCATCACCCATCGTTTTTATCCGCATACAGTTATATTTTTCAATGATGATGTCAAAATTTGTAAACATGTCGTCCAGCTCATTTATGAGTATTTCCGGCGGCAGCGTTTTTGCAATGCTGGTAAAATCCACTATATCGGTGAAAAGAACCGAAACGCTTCTAAAAAGTTCCGGTTCCGATCTTCCCCGTTCGCGCAGATCATGTACAACTTTCGGAGGAAGAATATTAAGCAGCAGTTCATCTGATTTTTTGTTTGCCATTTTAAGAGCTTCAGTACTTTTAAAGTTCTGTATGATAAGCTTCCAGTGCATAAATGAAAGCATTTCTGCAATAATAATAAGGACAACAAGATTTAAAAGGTCCTGATTTATTGCTTCTTTTCTACAGATAAACAAAATAAGCAGTTGAACAGTTTCACACCAGAAAAAAAAGACCGGATGAACTTCAAAAAATGCTAATATAACAAGAATGATAATAACCCAGACAAGATAGCCTGCAACTATAATTTCCTTTGCAAAAATATCATATACCTGCGGATTTACAGGAATCGAGATAGTGGTTACTCTGATTTTACTTGCTAAAATATTGTAGAGACTGAGTGCATGAAAGAGAATGAATGAAATATAGACTGGCAGACTCTGCCATGTACCGGTTTTACCGTACGGCTTGTTCCGGACGGCAAGACACCATATCATCAATACAGTGCTGAACAGTGCGAAACATCCGTAGTATATAACAGCAATGTTTCTGTGTTCGGGAGAATCATTATATACAGGAAGAATAAGAGACAAAACAGCCATCATGATACCGAAAGAAAATGTAAATGGAAGAATCTTTATTACGCGGATGATGTTCTTTTTTGTACTTATTCTGCAGCATTCATCAGGCATATGGTATCTCTCTTTATACCGGCATGCCATCCTGCTGAACAGATTAACGTCCATCAATGATTTCTCCAATATGAAGCATGGAAGTCTCTTCATATAAATCACATGGCATTATAAATGCGGCCTGGAATTTCAGCAGATCATCTGCAATCGTATCCGGAGAAACGTCAAAACCAAGTGACTTCACTATCCTCATTAGAAGTCCCAGAATTTCAGCAGCAGTATCGTCTGCTTTCTGCATTTTTACAGCCTGAAGTGTCTGTATATAGGCTGTGGAATGTATGCCCGTCTGCAGCAGGGGTGACTGCAGATGGGATCCCATAGTGACGTTTTTTTCAGGATTCAGTTTATCAAGCAATGAAAGTGCAGCACAAATAATTTCAGGAGCTTCAGGAGAAATATCCATGCTGGTTCCTGTTCTTACTGCAGCTGCCGCACAAAGACGGTTCTCGTCCGGCTTATGTTCCAGCAGCCAGTCAATCAGCCGGTCGCCGGCAGAACCTGAGTCAGGGCAGTGAAGTCTGAAGCCGGGACTATCATGTACGGCAGCTTTATCATAACAGTCTCCCACGAGCTGCGAACAGAAATAAGCTGTTGTCTTTCCCTGTACTGCAGGAATAATTGAGTCAAGCCATGCAGCCAGCGGATACAGCAGAAGTTTCAGAAACAGCAGCGTACTCTCCCGTAGTATCGGATTACTCATTCCCTGCCTGCGGAATATACAAAAAAGAGATGCAAGAACAGCCTGTGAATAAGCATACGGTGCATTATCTACAGGGGTGCCTTTTGAAACCGGCGGGAGATATTTCAGAACAATCGAACCGTCTTTTCCATCCGGTACCCTTCGTACAGATATATGATAGCCACTGCTGTAAATCGGACTGCGGTAACGTACATAAGGCATTGTTGATTCTATGACACTGTCTGGTTCCTGTGCTGCCAGCGCAGCATGTGTACACATTGAATCTTCTGCAAAAATGATCAGCATGTCGACGAGCATGCCAAAATTGCTCAGAAGGTTTTCTTTAGTCCATTCTTTAAATTCCGGTTTTTCCTGTAAAACGTAGAGAAGTATATCTCCCGGTTTTACATCTGTTTTGGAGATGACATTTTCGTTTGTACTGGAATTTGCCATTATGAAATTCTCCTTACAAAGAATCAAACCAACTGTAGAATATCAGACCTTCCGATCCTTTTACAATATTTATACGGTGCAAATAGTGACAGTTTTATTAAGTTTATGCTGAATTTATCCAAAAAGCAACAATAAAAAAAACGGAATAATCACGAATTTAAAAATTGTTCTTGACTTTTTTATAATATATTCATATTGTTAGCGCCAGATAATTAACCAAAAGGTTAAATTACCGTTTTTTTTATGTGAGGTATTATGGAACAGCAGACAGATACGAGTAATGAGAATTATTTACGAAAGAAGCAGATACTTGACGCTGCATGCAGAGAATTTATCAGACATGGAAAAAGCGGAACCCGTATGCAGCAGATAGCTGACAATGCGGGTGTAAACAAAGCGCTTGTTTATTATTACTATCATTCAAAAGATGAAATTTTTCATGCTGTTGTAGAACAGAATTTCAAGCTGCTTATTGAAACTATGTCGACGAATGTTGATTTTTCGGCACCGTTAAAAACAATCGTCCGGCAGTTTACCCATAATCATATTCACATTATTGCGGAGAACAGAGAACTGTTTCAGTTTTTCAGCGGAGAAATATGGATGAATCCGGAAGCTCTTATAAACGGGATATCGGAAGATGTTCAGAAACATACGGAACATTTGTATGGGGCGCTGAAAAAAAGGATTGAAGAAGCTGCCTGCGAACACGAAATACGGCAGATACAGCCACTTCAGTTTCTATTGAATGTAATCAGTCTGGATATATTTTATTTTATTGCGGCTCCGATAGTGTTTTCGTTTACTGGTACAAAACCTGCAGAACAGAAAAGAATAGCTGAAGAACGTGAAAACGAGGTGTTCAATTTTGTATGGGAATCGATACGGTACCATGGTGATGAATCAGATTCTGAGGCTTTATGATGAACCGGAAACAGAAAATTCTGATGTTTCTGACAGTTCTTGCTTCAGCTGTTTATGCGAAAGAGTACAGTCTTGAAGACTGTTTCCGTTCTGCGGCTGCGTCCAGCAGCCGGCTCGCTATACTCAGAGATGAAACAGATAAATGCAGAGTGTCTGAAAAAGCTGCAGCTGGAACATTTACACCTGAAATTACAGCCTCCGGCACATTCCGGTATGCGTCCACTGCCCCTGAAGTGGATATTTCTCAGATAAATCCCATGCTTGGGACAATCGAAATGGGGAAGAAGAATTCTGGTGATTTAGCCCTTTCTTTAAACGAAGTCATATTTTCCGGTATGGCACGGGTATATGTGGTGAAGCTGGCGCAGAAGTCGGTCGAGACTGCACTTCTTAATGAAGAAATACAAAGTGATGCATTATGTGAAACCGTACTGCAGCTTGCATATTCATATAAGCTTTCGCAGCTTGATATAGAATCTGTTGATGCAGGAATTACACGTCTGAAATTGAATCAGGAACGGATCCGGTCGTTTTATGATCAGGGGCTTTTGCCGCAATATGATCTGCTTGATATACGTTCGAAAGTTCAGGAACAGGAAAGCCGGAAACTTTCGCTGGAATCAGCGCGGCAGAATGTTCTGATACAACTTGCTTCCGTGACGGGGCTCAGTGATATTACATCTGTGACACTTTCTCCTGAATATATGGAAATCTGTCCGGAAGAATCTCTTGATGATGCAGCCGGCAGACTTAGTAAGAATCTGTCGCTGCTTGTCCTTCAACAGAATCAGGATAGTGCCGCTCTTGTAAAAAAACGCAATGCTGCCGGTTTTCTGCCTGTCATAGCCGGCAGCGGAACGTTCCACTATGCCAATCCGGGGCTGGATTATACAGGGAACGACTGGGAATCATATTATACAATAGGTGTTTCAACAAGTCTGGATATCTGGGATAAGGGTGAGAAACTCTGCCGCCTGAAAACAGATGAACTTTCCATACAGGAAACCCGTTCAGCACGGACCGATGCATTTCATTCTTTACAGTGTGAACTTCAACAGACAATGGAGAGTCTGCACACTGCCGGAAAACAGGAAGTTCTTTCAGAATCACTGTTCGAAATGAAAACAGGTCAGTACGACCTTGTAGAGAGTCTGTGGAAACAGGGGCAGAAATCAACACTCGATGTACTGACTGCCGGACAGGAACTGACAGCTGCGGACATCAGTGTAAAAAACTGCCGTATACAGTATCTGTCGCTGTACCAGAGAATACTGCTGCTGCTGGATGAACCGTTCTGGAAAAAAGAAATATAAGAATGCTCTGATTACTACATCAGGATTTTATCAGCGTGTCCTTAATAATGGAGATAACCGATATGAAATATGTATATATTATGCTTCTTTGCGTTGTCGTATGCAGTACGACAGTTTTGTCTTCATGCAGGGGGAAAACACCGGTTTATTATACCGGTGTTATAGAGGGAGAAACATGTTCCGTGTCTTCTCCCGTCAGCGACCGGCTTGTTTCTCTTACGGCAGAAGAAGGCAGTTATTTAAAAAAAGGCGATATAATCGGCCGGATAGACGATACTCCGCTCATACTCAGGAAGCGGGAACTTGAAGCTTCGCTTGCGCAGATGACGCTGGAAGGAACTTCAAACAGTATACAGCTGAATGAGGCTGACAACAATCTTTCATATTATCAGAAACTGTATAAGAAAAACCGTGGGCTGCTCAGCAGCAGAGCTGTAGCCGAACAGAATGTACAGGATGTGAAGCTGCAGGTGGACAAATGGTCCGACAGCAGGCGGTCGATTCTGGTTCAACAGAGGCTTGTAAAAACCAGAGAGGACGGTATTTTGCTTCAAATTGCACAGCTGGACGATCAGATATCAAAGTCCGTACTTACGTCACCTTTGGAAGGTTTTGTTGACAAAATTTATTATCATCAGGGAGAATTTGTACCGGCGTTTCATTCTGTTGCCGATATTGTGGACCTTGCCCACGTGTGGTGTTATATATACGTTTCACCGGCCGTAGTCAGCGCTCTTAAACCGGGAACGCCCGTGTCCGTTAAACTTGGTCAGCAGGTGTTCGAAGGGAGTATTGCTCATATAAATACTGAAGCGGAATTTACTCCGAAAGATATTCTGACGCCGGACAACCGGAATTCTATGGTATACGGTATCAAGATACGTATTACAAACAAAGACAATCTGCTTAAAATCGGCCAGCCGGTTGACGTATATCCGGAGGCAGTTCATGCAGACTGACGGCAGCGCGGTAGTTGAAGCATCCGGACTCACTAAATCGTATGGATCTGTTGCTGCGCTGCATGGAATAGACATAAACGTACCGCAGGGAAAAATTACCGGTCTTGTAGGGCCGGACGGAGCCGGAAAATCGACACTTATGCGCATTATACTGACGCTGCTTCGGCAGGACCTCGGAAAACTCAGTGTATTCGGGCTGGAACCGGATCGATACAAAACTGAAATACGGAGCCGTACCGGCTATATGCCGGAAACGTTTTCACTTTACAGTGATCTGACTGTAGAGGAAAATATGCAGTTTTCGTTCCGGATTCACCGGATGGATACCGCTGTGTACCGTGAACGGCTTGACAGACAGTATGCATTCAACAGATTACGGCCGTTTGCCGGAGCCCGGGCCGGTACGCTTTCCGGCGGCATGAAACAGAAACTGGCGCTTTCGTGTGCCATGATGCACGATCCTGATCTGCTGGTCCTTGATGAACCGACGACCGGAGTCGATCCTCTTTCGCGCCGCGAGTTCTGGCAGATGCTGCACGAGCTTAGAGACAGCGGTCTTACTATTCTTGTTTCGACGCCGTATATGGATGAAGCTCTTCAATGTGATGCTGTCTATTTCATGTTCCGCGGCAGCGTTGTCAATTCCGGTTCTCCCGCAGATCTTGTTTCCTCGTTTCGCGGGACTGTATACGAGATCGTACCTGCCCCCGGCGATCCGGAAAAAATCATACAGAAACTCCGTACCGTTCTACCTTCAGCCGCAGTTTACCTTTCGGGGCGAAACATACACGCCGGGGTGTATGCGGATGTCAACGATTGTCCGTATACGGCATGTGCGGACGTATCGTCTGTAAAACGGGTAACACCGGATCTTGAGGATCTGTTTATGATGCGTATTCTGCAGATGTCCGCGCAGAAGGAAAATAGTATATGAGCGACTGCGGAACTGTCATAAGCATAGACCACCTTGTTATGAAATTCGGTTCGTTCACGGCTGTAAACGACATATCATTTTCTATAAACAAAGGGGAAGTATTCGGTTTCCTTGGAGCAAACGGTGCCGGTAAAACGACCACTATAAAGATTATCTGCGGTTTGTTGAAACCGACAAGCGGAAAAGTCGTTGTAAGCGGTATTTCAGTCGGGAACGATCCCGCCAGTGTCAAACGGAAGATAGGGTATATGTCGCAGAAATTTTCTCTGTACAGCGAACTTACACCTGACAGTAATCTTGATTTTTTCGGCGGCATATACGGTACAGCACGCAGCAGAATCGGACAGGAAAAAAAGAAGCTGGCTTCGGAGCTTGGCGTCCCGGATCTGTCTCACATACGTACTTCGTCCCTTCCTATGGGATTCAGACAGCGGCTTGCTCTTTCATGTGCGCTTCTGCATGATCCCGATATTATTATTCTTGACGAGCCGACATCCGGCGTAGATCCTGTCGGAAGACGTGAATTCTGGGCGGAAATTATCAGGCTTGGACGGGAAGGGCGGACGATCCTTGTGACTACGCACTTTATGGACGAAGCAGAATACTGTAACCGCATAGCGATTATGCGCAGCGGACAGGTACTCGTGCTTGATACGCCCGACGCTGTGAGAAAGCGATACGGAACGGACAGCTTGAATGAGGCGTTTATCAGGGCCGTAGAATCAGACGGAGGCGGTATATGAAGGAATCAGGTTTTTATGGAATAGTTGTAAATGAATTCCGTCATATTTTCCGCGATCCGCAGACGCTGGCTATATTGTTTCTGCTTCCGCTTGTTCAGATAATTCTGTTCGGCTATGCTATGTCGACCGAAATAAAGTCCGTCCCGCTGGAAATAACCGACCTCGATAATTCGACTGCTTCCCGTGCTCTTATCCGGCAGTTTGAAGGAAGTTCTTTTTTTCGTCTTATTCCGGACGCGGCTGGTACATCGGCCGGAAGTCTGTTTCAGGAAGAACGTGCACTTGCCGTTATTACTATACAGAACGGTTTTGCCCGGAATCTTGAACGGACAGGCAGAGCTGGTGTAGATGTCATAGTAGACGGTTCTGACGGGAGCAGGGCGCAGGCGGTAAGCCAGTATATCACTGCTGTCATTAGGCAGTATTCAGCAACTGTCCGCGGCAATGCAGTACTTTTTCCCGTTTCGCTTGTTCCTGAATACCGGTATAATCCCGGGCTGGACAGCGCATACTTTTTTATTCCGGGGCTTACGGCGCTCATCATTATAATGGTATCGGCGCTGCTGACGAGTCTTACTATTACCGGTGAAAAAGAAAACGGGACTTTTGAACTGATAAAACTTTCTCCGGTAAAAGCGGAAGACGTTATTCTGGGAAAAGTAATTCCGTATCTGATTCTTTCGTTTATCATCGGTATATTCATAGTCGTCTGTGGCCGTATTCTGTTCGGCGTACCCGTCCGCGGCAGCGTGTTTCTGCTTGGATGTTTTCTGCTTATATATTGTCTTACCGGCCTTTCTTTCGGAATTCTGATTTCTACACTTGTCAATTCCCGCCTGTCAGCAATGATGCTTGCGCTTCTCGGTACTATGATGCCGACGATATTTCTTTCAGGATTTATTTTTCAACTTGACAGTATGCCTCTACTTCTCCGTGCGTTCAGCTGGCTTGTTCCCGCAAAATATTTTCTCATTATTATCCGGGGTATCATGCTCAAAGGGAATACTGTCGGCGAACTTCGGTTTTATGCAGCTGCTTTGTGTCTGTTCAGCATACTGTTTCTCGGTCTTGCCATCATACGGTTCCGGGCATATCTCATAAGATAGGAGTGTACAGGTATATGAACAGATTCGGTATATTTGTCAGAAAAGAAGTTCAGCAGATCAGAGCGGATACATTTATGCTCCGCTTTCTTCTTATAGCACCTTTTTTTCAACT
>JBAYAJ010000105.1:0-8542 GCA_041669845.1 Treponema sp. | reverse complement strand
TTTAAATAAACGATAGACTTCCCGGCTGTACCGTTTAGACAGATTCCTCTGCACTGCGTTACCGTATCCACGGGGTAAAGGAAAACCTATACGATTTTTTCCCAGTCCATTTTCTTTATAAAAAAGTTTTGCACCGGGAACACCTGTCTTCTTTCCATTCTTAAACAGGTTCTTAAAATCAGCGGGGTTTTTTATCCGTTCGCAGCGTTTAAAAAATCCTGTTTTCAATAACTCTGTTTCCATCCCTGGTCAATATCAATAAGGTTTCTTTTCGTCAGAAACAGAAAGTTTTCTGCGGCCCTTTGCACGTCTCCGTGCAAGAATCTGTCGTCCACCTTTTGTTGCCATACGGGCTCTGAATCCAAATTTTCTATTGCGTTTTACTTTGCTGGGCTGATATGTCCGTAACATAGAACATGCTCCTTAATATATTGACCTGTATATTACTATACAGGTTTTAAAATTTCAAATATAGTAAGAAAATATACCATTATTTTGAAGAATTGGTCA
The DNA here is from genome assembly GCA_041669845.1 of Treponema sp. Lineage (GTDB taxonomy): Bacteria > Spirochaetota > Spirochaetia > Treponematales > Treponemataceae > Treponema_D. The sequence goes on along the minus strand of JBAYAJ010000105.1, from coordinate 8,032 downwards.
ACATGCTTTTCTTAAGATCATCAAGTCTGGCCTTGAGTTCCGGCGGAAATTCTGCTGGTTTAAAAGAATTTTTTTCTGCCAGGCTCTCATGTATTTCAACCTGTCTGTTCTGTGCTTCAAGCTTTTCTGACAATTTCCGGCGGTCCTCTTTAATCTGTTCATCGTATGTCTTCCCACATAATGAAAAATCACTGCCCTTAAGACGAAAAGCAAGCGAACTTATTTTAAGTTCAGGAACAGCTTTTTCAAGTCCAGTCAATATAAACTTCGAATACAGCTGCAATATCTGAGTCCAGCCGGGATGATCAGTTTCTATGAGTAATACACCGTTTTTTAATTCAATCAACTCTGTATGAGAAGAAAGCTTTTCACCATATTTATGTACTTTTGATACGACAGATTTCCATGTCCCCAGCAGTTTGCTGCTGTTATCGACATTCTCTTTATCAATATTTGAAAAAACCTGCGTTATCATATCTGCAGCTGTAATTACTGACGGATCATCAATCATGCCATTCTCCATTTTTTATGTGATATATGCGCGTCGTACTGTGCTTATACCGTTCATACGGCTCTCCCGGTAGAAATGTACAAAATAACTGGTCATAATCGGGAAGCATTGCCGTCATTTTCTGACGTTTATCCGGATCAAGTTCCAGCATAACATCATCCATAAGAAATACCGGCTTCATTCGTGTAATACGAGAATAATATACTGCCTGAGCGACACGAAGTAGAAGAGCAACAAGCCTTTGCTGTCCAGTAGATGATACAGGAATAAACGGCCGTCCCTGATACATAAATATAATACGATCCCGATGAGGTCCGGATAACGTCGTTTCCATAACCTTGTCCTGATCGTGGCGTTCTGAAAGTAAAGCAACAATGTCGTCAGAAGATGGAAACCGAGTTCCTATAGTATCCGGTATTTCCTTCCACGAAGGTACATATAAAATACTTACGCCGCATAAACCGGAAATATCTTCATACAATTTCCCGAAAATCTGATTAAACTGAAAAACTGCATTTTTTCTTTTTTTCTGTATCTCAAGTCCATTTTTTGCCAGCTGCACATCGTAGATATCAAGCATGTCATACGATCTGTCTTTTAAAAGTTGATTTCTATTTTTTAGTACTTTTTTATAATTACGCATATCATCGATGTACATCGGATCAAACATTGTAAGTGACTGATCAAGAAAAAAACGACGGCACTCAGGCTCACCTGTCGCAAAATGCATATCGTCGTGACAGAATAATACACACGGTATTGTATTTATAAGTTCTTTACGATCTTGTATGCGTTTTTCATTTTTTTCAATACGCTTTATACCGTTTTGATAAAAAACATCTATTTTTTGTACACTTCCGCTTTCCTGCTGATATAACGAACTGATGCTGAAATTCTTTGTACCAAGTTTCACAAGCTGTGTATCAATATGTGTACGAAAAGATGTACCGTATGCAGAATAATATAATGATTCAAGAATATTACTCTTTCCCTGTCCGTTTTCACCGACAAAATAGATTTCACGTGATGAAAGGTCTATTTTGTCATTCTTCAAGTTGCGGAAATTATTCAAAGAAAGAGACAAGAACGGCATCAGTTAATATTCATTGGCATAATGATATGGAAGTAGTCTGCTGCAGGTTCCGGACGCATAGTAACAGCCTTCATTGCTTCTGTAAACTCAAATACTATATTTTCTGAGTTAATCACTTTTATAGGTTCTGTGACGTACAAATAATTAAGCGCTATAGTTACTTCTGTGCCATCGTATTTGCATGGAATCTCTTCAGCTGCAGTTCCAATATCAGTTTCAGGTGAAATAAGAGTTAGTGTTCCCGGAGCTACTTTGAAAAGAAGTCTGCTTACTTTTTTATCGATCATGATAGTTGTCCGTTTGAGAGCAGAATCAAGATCTGCTTTATTAACCTGAAATGAATTAGTCTGATTTTCAGGAATTACTTTCTGATAGTTAGGAAATTGACCGTCAAGGAGAAGTGAAGAAAATTCATAATTTCCAAACCGGACAAAAATAAGTTTATCTACGACTGCAATGGAAACATTTCCCTCGTCCGGTGCATTTTTAAGAATACAGCTTAGAATTTTTACGGGAATAATCGCAGAAGGAAAATCTGGAATTTCCTGAGCTATAGATTTATCTGCATATGAAAGACGCCTTCCGTCAGTAGCTACCATAACAAGTCTGTCTTCTTTTTTAGTAAAGTATACTCCTGTCATAAAATAACGGTTTGCATCTTCTGAAACCGAGAAAATTGACTGAGAAATCATCTCTTTGATGTCTTTCGCTGAAACATCAAAAAATGGAACCTTTTCTGCGTTATTGACAGGAGGAAATTTATCGCTTGCTATACTTTTCAGCTGAAATTTAATTTTTTTTGTGACAGGTCTGATCGTTACTTTGACATCTTCCTGATCGAATTCAATTTCTCCTGCCGGAGATGAAGCAAGAATACTCATGAATTTATCGCAGAAGACTGTTGTTGTTCCTTCTTCTTTTACATCAACAGGAATCTTTGTCGTAAAATTGACAGAAGAATCTGATGCTTTGATTGTAAGTGTATTGTTTTCAGCACTAAGCAGAATGTTTGAAAGAATCGAAATAGGACTCTTATTTGTAATGATTTCCTGTGCAATGGCAATTTCTTTGATCATTGCATCTCTGTCAAACGAAAACTTCATTTTTTATCTCCTTGAAATCAGCTTTCTTCGTGAGTTGTTCACATCCTTATAGTATACTAAATTTATATAGAATTTAGTAATAGTAATAATAAGGCCGGGCATATTGTGGATATTCAATATATTTATATATATATTAAAGAATTGCATAGTATATAACTCGATATGTATAATTCACAAGTTATGCACTTATCCACTGTTTCTCTATTTATACACTACTTATGCACAATATTGTATCATATTATACACAGTTTTGTCTTTATTTTTTATAGTCTTTTATCTCCTTCATAAGAAGTTGCACGCGTGCGTTGAGTGTAGAATCTATTTTCATTTGTGAACATATTTTTTCATATGAATGCATGGCAGTAGAATGATCCCGGCCGCCGAATTCATTACCGAGTTCAGTAAAAGAATATTCAGTAAGTTCACGGGCTATGTATAACGCTATTTGACGTGGTGTAACAAATTTTTGATCCCGTTTTTTGTTCTTTATATCAGAAACGGAAATCTGATATTCATCGGCAACAACTTTCTGGATAGTGTCGATCGTAATATTACCGGCCGACGGATTACTGAATATATCGCGAAGTTGTTGTTGTGCAATTTCTATAGTAAGAGGTTTTTGAATGAGTTCGGCGTAGCCAATCATCTTTGTTAATGCCGATTCAAGATCACGGACATTTGTTTCTACGTTTTTTGCGATATAGTCTATGACGTCGTCGGGGATTTTTTTATCAAGTATTTCCAGTTTTTTAAGAAGAATAGCCCGGCGTGTTTCGTAGTTAGGAGGCTGCAGGTCGACACATAATCCGTTTGAAATACGGCTTTGAATACGGTCGGCAAACCCTTTGAGTTCGGTAATAGGACGATCGCAGGTGAACACCATTTGAGAATTGTGATCACGCAGTTCGTTAAAAGTATAGAAAAGTTCTTCCTGCAGAGCAGGTTTATTCTGGAGAAAGTGTATATCATCAAGAAGAAGTACATCAAGTCCGCGGTATTTTGACTTGAATTTTTCCGTCGTCTTGGATGCAAGTGACGATGTGAATTCGTTTGTAAAGGCTTCAGCCGATGTATAGCAGATTTTAAATTTGTCGTCGTGTTCTTTAAATATATAATTTCCTATAGCCTGCATGAGATGAGTTTTTCCCAGTCCTACGCCTCCGTAAAGAAGAATGGGATTAAATTTTTTTCCAGGTTCTTTTGAAACAGCTATAGATGCGTTATATGCAAAGTTATTGTTGTCGCCGGAAACGAATGTCTCAAATGTAAAATCTTCACGAAGCTGTGGATGTTTTCTTGGAGACTTTCCTTCAATAGTTCTTTTTGAATTTTCTTCATTTGATTTTTTTATTTCCTGAAACGAAATTGTTTCTTTTTCGTCGGGAACTGCAATAGTGGAGTCACTGACTGTATGATTAATTTCTATATTTTTCTGTCCGGTAAGTTCTTCTATTTTTTTTATAACTTTGCCAACATTTCCTTTCTTCTGCATCTGTAACCACAAAAACTCAGAAGGAACGGATACGGTAATAGTATTATCCGTGTCCTCAATATATTGCATGTTAAACCAGAGTTTAAATTCTGTTTCCTGCTGAGAGCCTTCCTTTTTGTATTGTTCATGTATCTGATCTAAGGCATATTGCCAGACTTCACGATAATTATTGTTGGACATATGTATAATTATAAACCGCCTTTACTTTTTTCTGCAAGACAGGTATACTTAAAAATACTAATTCGTTCTATTTATAGCTAAAAAATCAAGGAAACAGCATGAACCCTTCTGAAAATTATTCCGCTAGCAGTATTCAGGTATTAAAAGGACTGGAAGCAGTACGTAAGCGTCCGGGTATGTATATCGGCTCGACTGGGCCACAGGGACTTCATCATCTGGTGTACGAAGTAGTCGATAACAGTATTGATGAAGCTATGGCAGGATTTTGTGATAATATCCTCGTTGCGCTTGAGAAGGATGATATATGCCGCGTAGAAGACAACGGACGGGGTATTCCTGTAGGTATGCATCCAACGGAGCATATAAGTGCTCTTGAACTTGTTCTTACCCGACTTCATGCAGGTGGTAAGTTCGATAAAGGTGCATATAAGGTTTCCGGTGGACTCCACGGTGTAGGCGTAAGTTGTGTCAACGCGCTGTCTGTGTGGATGGAGGCGACTGTAGAACAGAATGGGAAACGTTATTTTCAGCGTTATGAAACCGGCATACCAAAGACGAAAGTAGAAGAAATAGGTACGTCTGGCAGGCACGGGACTATAATACGCTGGAAGGCGGATAAGTCTATATTTACGGAGACGACGACGTATGATTTTGATGTACTGTCGAAACGACTCCGCGAGCTTGCATTCCTTAACAGCGGAATAACAATAATATTCCGAGACGAACGTCTTGAAAATCCAAAAGAAGTAACGTTTAAATTTGAGGGCGGAATAAAACATTTTGTTTCATATCTTAACGAAGGTAAAAACGTCATTCCTGCAGAGCCTGTGTACATTGAAGGCGAGGAAAGTGGTGTACTTACTGAACTTGCCATGCAGTACAACGACGGCTATACAGAAAATATTTTTTCTTATGTAAACGATATAAATACCGTGGAAGGTGGAACACATCTTGATGGGTATAAGAATGCCCTTACATTTGTTTTGAATAAATTTCTTGAGTCAAATCAGAAACTTTCAAAAAAGATGGACAAAGACGAAAAACTTACGGGAGATGACGTCCGTGCCGGACTTACGGCAGTCCTTTCTTTGAAGGTTCCGGAGCCGCAGTTTGAAGGCCAGACAAAGACAAAGCTTGGTAACAGTGAAGTCCGTACCATAGTTGATTCATTTATTAAAGAAAAGCTGACATTATTCTTTGAACAGCATCCACAGGATCTTGAAAATATTTTAGGAAAGTCGGTAGGTGAGGCGAGTGCACGTATTGCTGCACGTAAAGCAAAAGAAGCTACACGAAGAAAAAGCGGACTTGACAGTTTTGGATTACCGGGCAAGCTTTCTGATTGTTCTTCTAAAGATCCTTCGTTATGCGAAGTTTATATAGTAGAGGGCGATTCGGCAGGTGGATCCGCAAAAAAAGGCCGCGACAGCAGACATCAGGCTATTCTTCCTTTATGGGGTAAGATGCTTAATGTTGAAAAAACCCGCATAGATAAAGTGATCAATAATGATAAACTCGAACCTGTTATAGCGACGCTTGGAGCAGGAATAGGCAAAGATTTTAACATAGCAAAGTTAAGGTATCATAAAATTATTATTATGGCTGATGCCGATGTAGACGGTTCACATATCCGTACGCTTTTGCTGACTTTTTTCTTTCGTTATATGCCGCAGATTATTGAAGACGGATACGTTTATCTTGCTATGCCACCCTTGTACAAGGTCAGCTGGAACAGAAAAGAATGGTACGTATACGATGACGAAGAAAAGGTCAGAGTTCTGAAGGAGCTTGGTACAAATGCAGAGAAGGCTTCTGTACAGAGGTATAAGGGTCTTGGTGAAATGGACGGGACTCAGCTGTGGGAAACGACAATGGATCCTTCCCGCCGTAAGATGAAACAGGTGACTATTCCAGACGCTGTAGCGGCCGATAAAATGTTCTCTGTATGTATGGGAGAGGAGGTTGAACCCCGCCGCAAGTTCATTGAAGAGAACGCTATTTACGCTAATCTCGATGTGTAATCAACAATAAGGATCAAATCATGGACGAAATTAAGACGCCGGAAGGTGGAACACTTATCCACATGCCTATTGATGCGGAAGTCAAACAGGCATATATAGACTATTCTATGTCAGTTATTACAAGCCGTGCTTTGCCGGATGTGCGCGACGGACTTAAACCGGTACATCGTCGTATTCTGTATGCGATGGATGAACTTAACCTGCATAACAATGGATCAACGCGTAAGTGTGCAAAAATTGTCGGTGATGTGCTTGGAAAGTACCATCCTCACGGGGATGCTTCTGTTTATGATGCACTCGTTCATCTTGGGCAGGATTTTTATCTCCGGTACCCCGTTATAACGCCGCAGGGGAACTTCGGAACGATAGCCGGTGATCCACCTGCGGCTTATCGTTATACGGAAGCGAAAATGGCCAAACTTGCAGAAGAGATGGTTGCTGACATAGACAAGGACACCGTCGACTTTATTCCAAACTTTGATGAAACAACGAAAGAACCGACGGTTTTACCGTCGAAACTTCCGTATCTGCTTGTAAACGGTTCTTCGGGTATTGCTGTCGGTATGACAACGAATATGCCGCCTCATAACCTTCGTGAGATAGCAGCGGCTATTTCTGCTTATATAGATAATCCTGAAATTTCAATAGATGATCTCTGTAAAATAATCAGAGGGCCGGATTTTCCGACAGGAGGTATTATTTTCGGACGAGGTGGAATTAAATGTGCATATAAAACAGGTCGTGGTAAAATAATTGTACGTGGCAGATTCAATATAGAAACAGCTAAAAATGGTAAAGAATCTATTATTTTTACAGAAGTTCCATATCAGGTAAATACGAAAATGCTCTGTGAGCGTATTGGTGAACTTGCCCGCAATAAAGACATAGACGGTATCACCGGTATAAATGATGAGAGTTCCGATCGTACCGGTATGCGGATTGTTATTGATTTGAAAAGGGGTGCTATTACAAAAATAGTTTTGAACCAGTTGTTTTCAAAAACGGCACTGCAGTCAAATTTCGGAGTGATCAATCTGGCACTTGTGAAAGGCCGGCCGCAGATATTGACACTCAAACAGCTTTTACAGTATTTTGTCGAACACCGTGATGAAGTTGTTACACGACGGACTAAGTTTGAACTGGCAAAAGCTCTTGCCCGGGAGCATGTGTTACAGGCACTCATTGTTGCAATCAACAATATCGATGAAGTTATAAGAATTATACGCGGCAGCCGTGATGCAGAGGATGCAAAAAACGGCCTTATGAAGCGGTTTCAATTTGATGATATTCAGGCACAGGCTATTGTCGATATGCAGCTCAAACGCCTGACGCATCTGGAAGTAGAAGATCTTAAAAAAGAACTTGCAGAACTGGAGGTACTGATTTTACATCTTCGCGATCTGCTTGAGCATCATGAGAAGATTCTTGCGCTTATAAAATCAGAGACAAACGAATTGGCAGAAAAATACGGCGATGACCGTCGTACAGATATTGTTTCCGACGAAGTCGAAGAGATCAACGTCGAAGATATGATAAAAGAGGAAGATATGGTAGTTTTAGTATCGAAGTTGGGTTACATCAAACGTATCGCTGCATCTCAGTACAAGAGTCAGGGGCGGGGTGGCAAGGGAA
>JBAYAJ010000104.1:0-8561 GCA_041669845.1 Treponema sp. | reverse complement strand
TTCAATGTTGTTTATTGTCCAGACATGTACCTTCCGTCCTTCGGCATGACATTCCTCTACGGCAGATTCCGTAAGCCCGTCAATGCCTGGATGATAATACTCGAACCCGGACTGCCGGCACATTGCTCCCGCATGAACAACGGGACGTTCAACAAGAAGGCCGCATGGTATTTCAGGTGCCGCCTTTTTTAAAAGTACAAGCGAAAGCGGATTAAATGAAGAAAAAAAAACACGTTCCTCAAGACCGCATTTTTTAATTGCGGCAAGCGTTTTTTCTTCAAGACCGCTGTAATACACACAACCCGTCTTTAACTCTATGTCCGTCACAAGGTTTGTCTGCTTTACCCATGCACAATATTCATCAAATGAAGGAATTGATTCACGCGGCGCCGTTTCCGGGTGCATCTTATTTGCGTTGAGTTTCTGAATATCCGCAAAAGAAAATTCTTCCACCCAGCCCGTACCGTCCGTAGTCCGGTCCACACGTTCATCATGTATGACTACAACAGTTCCGTCTTTTGTCAGCTGCACGTCAAGTTCTATGCCGTAACAATGTGTTTCTGCGGCCTTCTTAAAAGCCGTCATCGTATTCTCTGGATATTTTCCGCTGTATCCGCGGTGTGCAAATATGTTCATACACGTACTTTACCTGCAACAACGGATCTTAAACAATCACCATACGCTGTGCAGTACACACTTTCTGTGTTAATTCACTGTTTTTTAACAGACCGACTGTTCATTTTAAATTTCTCCTTTATTTTATTCACCGCAACTGGTATACTGCTTCTGCATCATGATACGAGATCTTTTTTCACACCGGAGCATACTGGCGTCTGTCATTTTTATTTTCATCCAGTCCTGCATTCAGCTTTTATCCGCAGAAACTCCCGTTTTTTTTGAACCACCGCAGCTCCACATTCTCCGTAGTGCATATCCGGATATCATATTCAGGACTTCATACGATTTTGAAGCAGACGACTGGAAAATAGAAATCAGCGGAATAACGATGTACTGGGCAGACGGAAAAATGCTTACCGCTGCAAACCTCAATAACAAAGACTCGTTCTGGCCGGTACTGTACAAATATACAAAAGAGATTCCCGATCCGGCGGTTTTTACTCCGGAACATATACAGGAAATCAGGTCTTTTACTGCCGCAGAAAACAGACGCGAACAGGAAGGTACTTCACCTGATTTTTTTAATGCAGTTTATGACAGCGCTACCCGCCGTTCAGTCGAACAGCATATTATGCAGATACAATTTCTCGGCAAAAAAACAAACGTTCATGAACGCATTGTCGAACCACTGCACTGTGTAGAAAAAAGGATACTGACACTTGCACAGACTGATGCAGATATACAGCAGTTTATAGACACTCTGGCACGGGTCGACAGCTACAACTGGCGTGAAATAGGAGACCGTTCATCGCGTTCATTCCACAGTTACGGTATTGCTGTCGACATTCTGCCGGAAGGATGGAACCGGAAGAATATTTACTGGGCATGGCGACGCGATATTGACCCGCATAACTGGATGCTTCTTCCGCTTGACCGCCGGTGGATGCCTCCGGAACAGGTTATTGATGCCTTTGAAAAAGAAGGATTTGTCTGGGGCGGCAAATGGATTGTCTGGGACAACATGCATTTCGAATATCATCCGGAACTGATTGATTACAATCATATCCGTTAGTTGTATACTGATAGAGATTATGACGACTATAACTGCTGTTGAACACGAACTTTCCTTACATATTCCGTCTCTCATTTCATTGTGGCGCGATAATAAAAACACCGGGAATCTTACTTTCAAAGAGCTCAAAACCGCAGGGAACGCACTTCTTTCCCTCCAGAGAGGACTCACCGGAAGCAGAGCGCTGGCCGGTTCTGGCTATATGAACGACAATGCGCTGCTCGGTGCATACCTTTTATATTACTGGCCCGTTTCATATATGCAGACTGCGCTTGCAGCATTATCCGGTTTTCCTGCTGTTACACCGCACAGGCAGGCACCGGTCCGCATTCTTGACATCGGGTCAGGTCCGGGACCAGCTTCGTGCGCTGTTGCGGATCTGCTGCAGCGCAAATATTCTGATGAAATTTTCCTTGAATTCACTCTTGCGGATTCAAGCAGAAAAGCGCTTGCACTTGCAGAAAAATTACTTCAGCAAAAAAAATCTTCAGCAAAAACGGTAAAAGTTTTTACACATACCGTTGATCTGGAACACTCCCATGATTTTCTGCAGGAACCTGATACGTACGATATAATCATTGTAAGCCATGCGCTCAATGAATTATGGAGAGGAGACAAAGACTGTATTGTAAAAAGATACGCAATGCTTGAAAAAGCTGCTGCAAGGCTTTCGGTAGAAGGCGTTCTGCTTCTTCTGGAGCCTGCGCTGCTGGAAACAAGCCGCAGTCTGCTGGCCGTCCGCGATCTACTGGTCTCTCACGGTTTTTCGATATATGCCCCGTGCATGTCAGACGATTCATGTCCCGCACTCTCTGCAGGACCTACCCATACCTGTCATGCGGAAATACCGTGGAGTCCGCCGGAACCTGTTTCATCTCTTGCAAAAACGGCAGGTCTTGACCGGGACTCAATAAAAATGAGTTTTATTGTCGCCGGAAAAAAAGTGCCGGAGGCAGATACTTCTGTGAAAAAAAAGAAAAGTGTACAGACGGTCACGGCCCGTGTTGTTTCAGACGCAATGCTGAACAAGTCAGGCCGTATCCGTTATCTGCTCTGTAACGGACATACCCGTTTTGCATTTTCCGCAAAAAAGGGAGACACAGAAGCGCAATCAGCAGGTTTTTTTATTCTGCACAGATATGACGTCATTGAAATAATTTCTCCTGAAGTCCGGGGTGAGCATGAAAATACTGCATACGGATTCGGGCCTGATACGAAACTTCATGTTGTCTCACAAATGGGACAAAACATGTCCGTCGATATATACAGACCGGGAAACTGATCTGTTATTTCTGTGTCCGTCGGTAAAGTTCATACAGCAGGATACCGGCAGCCACAGATACATTGAGGCTGTCTATTTTTCCGCAGGTCGGAATAGAAACGATTTCATCGCACTGCTGTGAAAGAAGCCGTGCAATACCAGTTCCTTCACTTCCCATGATAATGACTGATTTCTGTGCAAAATTTATTTTATTGGCAGGGGTACCACCCGCGTCCGCACCGTACACCCAGAACCCGGCTTTCTTCAGACGCTGGACAGCCCGTACAAGGTTTGATACAACGGCAGCGGGAACCCACGCACTTGCCCCTGCGCTTGTACGGGCAATCACTTCATCGCCTGCAACATCGTTAGCACCGCGGCTTTCAGGGAGCACAACAAGCGCAGCTCCGAACTGATCGCAGCTGCGGATAACCGCCCCTACGTTATGAGGATCTGTTACCGAATCAAGCACAAGGACGGTAACACGCACGTTATCAGGAACTGCTGCATGTTCGGACACCCACTGGTCAAAATCAACACTGTTTCCTGCAGCATTCTTTTCATCTTCTGCACACAACACGATACCGCGGTGATCCTGTGCACCAGCAGGAAGATGCTCAGTAAGCCTGTCGAGTGCTGCATCATCGGAAACAGAACACGGAATGCCGGCAGCTTCGGCTGCCAGGAGAATTTTCTTTACTCGTGGACCTGGTTTGCTGTAAAAAATCAGGATGCCGGCAGCGGAATTCTCTTCCTTTGCCCGGCGGACACGTTCTTCAACAGCATGAAATCCGGTTATAATTTTCTGCATTATATTTTTTCCGCAGCAAGGGAGGACACTCTCGCGTCCATTTACTGTACTGTTGTGTTTATATGTTTTTTCCGCAACAGTACTTATATTTTTTGCCGCTGCCGCAGGGGCAGGGGTCGTTGCGGCCTATCTTTGCTCCTTCACGTTTAATTGTCGTTGTCTTAAGGGCTCCGGTCGTGTACATCCAGACATCGTTTACTTTTTTAAAAGCAGCGGTCTCATGATGCTTATCGCGCATTCCGTGAAGTGTATAGTCGGCTTCAAATTCAACGACTCCCTCATCGTCCGCTTCCTGACCTTTTTCTGTACGGATGATTCTAAGACCATGCCATGAAGACTGATTGCTCCAGTCTTCTGTTGCTTTCCGGTCAATATCTGCAATACCCTCACCTTCTTCGCATGTACTGATAATAAAGTCTATCGCATGTACGACATATGCAGTATAACGTGCACGCATGAGCGCTTCTGCAGTCCGCGCTTTTTTTGTTCCTTTTATCAGCGGTTCACAGCAGTCGCTGTATTTTTTCCCTGAACCGCACGGGCAAAGATCATTTTTTTCGTTACTCATGTTTTTCAGTATACCATAAAAATTATTATTCGGGCAATGAGGGCATTATTACCAGAAAAACATATCAAAATCGGAGTTTATGTGATATAATAGTATAATTATGATGATTTTGGTAGAAGGTGGTACCTTTGAAATGGGCTCGCCGACCGGTATGGCTGATGAACGACCAGTGCATACTGTAACACTTGATAATTTCTATATGGCTGAACATGAAGTAACACAGTCAGACTGGAAAAAAATTATGGGTTCCAATCCTTCTTATTTCTGTGAAAATCCCGTAAAAGGAGAATCACAGGCAAGACGTCCTGTTGAACACATAAGTCATTATGATGCATATGTTTACTGTAATAAACGGAGTATAGCAGAAAAACTTACACCATGTTATGTAATCGGAGGAACGGATAATCCGGAAAAATGGGGTAATACCCCAAACGAACAGAATAATCTCTGGGATAATGTAAAATGCCGCTGGGATGTAAACGGATACCGTCTTCCGACAGAAACAGAATGGGAGTATGCAGCACGCGGCGGTATTCACAATAATCAGAAAAAGGTATTGAAAGATGCAGATGATAATCACTCATGGAACAAAAACAACAGTGACTGCATGACACACTCCGTCCACCTGAAGGCGCCGTCTGTACTCGGATTTTACGATCTATTCGGCAACGTATGGGAATGGTGCTGGGACTGGTATGACTGTTACCGTGCAGGAAACTATATAAATCCGCACGGCGCGGAACGTACTAATGAAAACACCGACAGAATGGGACGTGGTGGAGCATGGAATGCGGAACCGTCAGACTGTTCGCCGTTTTTCCGTAACTGCGGCAGCCCTGCATCGCGGTACAATTTTATTGGTATGCGGGTAGTCCGAAGTAAAAAATGATGGCACTATGTATCAAAAAGCTTACTCCTTCTCTTTCTGGTGATTTTTTGTCATATTTTGATAATGAAGCTTTCCTCGACCATCCCGAATGGGCCGGATGTTACTGTCTTGAAAGCCACCTCGGTGATGACGCGGAAAAAATTCTTGATAATAAAGGGCTTTTATCCCGAAGGCAGCATGCTGATGAGCTCATTCGTACCGGTATAATGAACGGTTATCTCGCGTATGATAACGGGAAAGTTGTAGGTTGGTGTAATGCCGATGACAAACGCAGTTATTGTCGTATAGCAGACAACCCAGAATATAAAACAGACGGAAAAATAAAAGCTGTATACTGTTTTGACATCGCTCCCGGATACAGGGGCAGAGGTATCGCACATAAACTTCTTCAACAGGCCTGCGAAGATGCTGCAACTGAAGGGTATGAATTTATTGAAGGATACGTACACAAAAACATGTCCGGTATATATCAGTATCATGGACCGGAAGCGTTGTATATCGGAAACGGTTTTTCACCGTACCGGGAAGCAAAGAATATCATCATTATGCGGAAAACACTACCGGTAATAAAACAGACAGCATACGAAGGCATAAAAGGTGTTTTTTTAGACCTGGGCTGGACACTGGAATTTCCCCGCAATGGAGACTGGATGATTACCGAGGCTTTCTGCCAGGCGTGCAGTCAGCCGGCACTTTCCGGACTTTCTCCGCTTGAACTGAAGGCAGCCCTTTCAGAGGGATTCAACTATCTTGCAAAAAATCATAAAGTACCGTCGGAGGAAGAAGAAGAAAAACAGTTTATCCATTACTACGAAATAATCGGAAAGGCACTTCCCCAGCTTGGCATTACCTACCAGAAAGCAGCTGATATTGCTCATGACAGAACGTACAACATGCAGAATTATGAACTTATAGAAGGCTCCAGGGAAACCCTTATAAAATTAAAACAAAACGGATTCAAACTCGGCATCATTTCCGATACATGGCCGTCTGTACGGTCTCAGCTCGCTTATTTCGATATCATGCAGTATTTCGATTCTGTTACGTTCAGCTGCGATCTCGGAGTATTCAAACCGGATCCAGCTATGTACAAAGACGCGCTTGATAAAATAAAACTGCCTGCAGAACAGACTGTTTTTGTCGACGATATGCCGTATATTTTAGAAGGAGCTCAAAAAGCAGGTATCAAACCGATACAGTCTCTTCAGGAACCAGGAAAATGCAGAGACCTGCGTTTTCCCTTTATCAACCGGCCGGCAGATATACCGGTTCTTATCTGCTGATTGCACCAAGTATAAGATTTACACTCGTATCTATGCCAATAGAACTGCTTTTGAGGCAGAGATCATAGTTTGTAACATCACCCCAGGAACGGTCGGTATTGTATTTATAATAAAGGCGGCGCTTCTTATCACGGTCTTCAAGGAATTTACGCATATCCTTTGATTCTATTTTATACACGTCAGCAGCCCGTTTGATACGGAAATCCATATCGGCATAGATAAATACATTGAAGCAGTCATTCCGGTCGCGCAGAACATAATCTGCACAACGGCCTACAAAAATGCACGGTCCTTCACCGGCAAGCTCTCTGATAATATTGTACTGCATAATGTACAGTTTATCGAAGACCGACTGGCCTGCAGAAAATCCGCCGAAACCTGACGGCACACTGTATACTAAATTCTGGCCGGATGTTGCATATTCCCCCCTCTCTTCAATAAATTCTTTTGCAAGTCCGCTTTTTTCAGCTATTCTTTCTATAAGTTCACGATCATAAAATTTCCATCCGAGTTTTTCCGAAACTGTCCGGGCAATGATTCTTCCTCCGCTTCCGAACTGCCGGCTTACTGTAATAATATTTGTATTCACGGGACACCTCCTGCTGTAATCAATTTTACTTCTTTAATTATATACTATTTTTCATAAATCTGCATCCTTCGCGTATATACGGCAGGCGTCTTTGACTTTTACGGGGGAGTCCTATATAGTAATATCTATATGGCAAAGACATTCGACGATAAAAAAATCATCTACACGATGGACGACGTAAGCCGCGCATACGGCACAAAAGTCGTTCTTAAGAACATCAGCATTTCATATTATTACGGCGCAAAAATCGGCGTCATCGGTCCGAACGGTTCGGGAAAATCAAGCCTTTTTAAAATTCTTGCAGGCATTGATACTGATTTTACCGGAGAGACGAAACTTGCACCGGGATACACGATCGGGTACCTTGAACAGGAACCGCAGCTTACACCGGGGAAGACAGTAAAGGAAGTCGTAAGCGAAGGTGTAAAAGAAATAACGGACATGCTTGCCGAATTCGACAAAGTAAACGAAGCGTTCGGCGATGCCGATGCTGATTTTGACAAGCTCGGTGCACGGCAGGCTGAACTGCAGGAAAAACTCGATGCTGCGGACGCGTGGAATCTCGATAATAATCTTGAACTCGCAATGGACGCACTCCGCTGCCCGCCGGCAGATCAGGTCGTTGACGTACTGAGCGGCGGTGAACGCCGCCGCGTTGCGCTCTGCAGGCTTCTGCTCCAGCAGCCCGACATTCTGCTGCTCGACGAGCCGACGAATCATCTTGACGCGGAAACTGTCGCATGGCTTGAAAAACATCTGAACGACTATCCGGGAACGGTCATTGCAATCACGCACGACCGCTACTTTCTTGACGACGTAGCCGGCTGGATACTTGAACTTGACCGCGGCGAAGGATACCCGTTTAAAGGAAACTATTCCAGCTGGCTTGAACAGAAAGAAAAACGGCTGGAGCAGGAAGAAAAAGGCGAAAGCGAACGCCGGAAGGAAATGCAGCGCGAGCTTGAATGGATACACATGGGTGCAAAAGGACGGCAGGCAAAGCATAAGGAACATATTACGCGCTACAACGAACTGCTTGCGCAGGAAGGAAAGGCGCAGCTCAGGGATACGCAGATTTCCATTCCGGCCGGTCCGCGTCTGGGTGACCTCGTCATTGAAGCTCACGACATAACGAAATCGTTCGGAGACAAACTGCTCTTTGAAAAGCTGAGTTTTCAGGTTCCGGCCGGAGCCGTCGTTGGTATAGTCGGCCCGAACGGCGCAGGTAAAACGACGCTTTTCAAGCTGATTGCCGACGCTGCAGGACAGACTGTCGAACGGCTTGACGGAAAGGACGGCGGAGAAAAACCCGACAGCGGATTTATTAAAGTAGGCTCGACCGTGAAGCTCGTATACGTGGATCAGATGCGTTCTAAGCTTGATTTAAACAAAACGGTATTTGAACAGCTGACAGGCGGACAGGATTTAATAAAACTCGGAGCCGTTGATGAAAGAGGACGCGCGCTTGAA